>JBFHGI010000423.1:0-2931 GCA_041583175.1 Pseudorhodobacter sp.
ACGGAAAAGCGGTGCTTGCTGTTCTCGGGCGTCCAGTCCTGACGCAAAGAGATTGCGGTTCTGTCCCAACCAAAGCCGGGGTCACCGCCGAGCCGTGTTTTCTCGGCGCTGGTCAATTGCACCCGCCGCGTGGTGATGCTGGCCCCGAGCGTGGTTTCGCTCAGCGCAGTCTGCCGCAAACGATAGTTGAGCGAAACTGCAGCTTCGGCAATCACGCCTTTCACCGCCTGCGCATCTTCGCTGAGTGTGCCGACATAGGGCAGGCCGTCGATGATGTTGAACTGGCCGGAGCTGCCATTGTTCACATTGTCCGAGGGGCGCGCGGAAAAGGCGAGCTGCACACGCCACGGGTTGCGCGACCGGACCGCATGAAACAGGGCGACGGATTTCTCTTTGCGGCTTTCATCGGGCGCAGCTTCTGCCGCTTTGCGCAGCCACCATTGCGAAGTGGTCAACGCCCCCCGACGAAACGCCAGATCCGCCGCCAGTTGCGCCGATTGAAAGCTCTGTTCCGGCGTGTTCGCATGGCGGTACGCCTGTTTCGCCGCACGTTCGGCCATGCGGGTATCCTTCATCCGCATCAGGCTGTTTGCCATCAGAAAATGCGCGAAACTGTCGGTCGGGTCCCGTTCCAGCAAGGCAATGGCAATCTCGGCCGCAACCTCGGGCTGGCCCAGGCGAATGGCCTCCAACCCCAAGCGCCGCGCTTCGGTGGCGGGCATGGCAACCTGCTGTTCCGCAGGCGTGGTTTGCGTATTGGCTTGGTGAGGCAATAGGATCAGGGGCAGGGCCAGAACGGCCACTACCCCTGCAATCAGATATGCCGTGGCAGGCTTATGGTGCCGTGCCAACACAATCCCCGCCCGTCGCTGTCAACCCGCACTGGTTCAAGACAAAAGCGCCTCTCTCGATGGCCGCAGCGTCAAGGGAGTCACCCGTTTCAAGGTAGACCTTACCCACATCAAGCGAAAGGCCCCCCGCAACGCTGGAGCCATTGGTCCCTGCGACGACACCGCTGTAGCTGCCAATATCTTCATTGTTCGGCCGTTCGGTCGAACCGCTGAAGGTGCCGTTTGCGGCAATGTTTCCTGCCGTACCGGTACCATCTGCCGCCAAAATCACATCTTCCAGCGCGACACCGCTGCCGTCATTGTAAAGTGCGCTATCCACATCATCCGTCAGGTCCAGATCAATCGCAACGCGGTTCTTGACGACACCGTTGATTGCATTGTCGGCAAAGTTGGCGTTCATGAACACATCGCCGGTCACGCGGGTCGCTTGCCGTGGGATTTCCTCCGAGGCAACATTCCGCTCGGCTGGGATCTCGAGGGTGTGGGCATCATCGCTACCGCCATTCAGCATACCCGCATATTTGCCAGAATAGGAAACCTGTCCGCGGCCGGGTCCGCTTTGGGTCGCATCCGGCGGGGTGTAGCCGCCGACGCGCTCGTAGTTCACGCCTTGGAAGACTTTGTTGAACTGACCGCCGTCGCCCGCCATGGTCGCGCTAACCGAGCCGTCGGCACTGGTTGCCGAAAGGGCGACGAACATCCGGTCCAACGGGTCTTCCTGCATCTTGAACGCCTGAAACCCGGGGGTGTCCAAGGCCTCATAGCGCTCCCATGTTGCGGCAATCGGAGTGGTGTCGAGTGCCGAAATGGCAATCAGGATCGTATCCGGATTGCCACCCGTGCCGGGGATCACCTTGGCGCTGGTCAAATTGTGCTTGATGTCGTCCGGAATGGTCACCGCGGTGGTCAGTGTTACCTCGCCATCCGTTTCCGTTTCCGTTTCTGTCTCATCGGGCAAAAGCGAGTTCCCGCCACAGGCCGAAAGCGCCAAGACAAGCGCCATCGGCGCTAGAGAATTGATGTTCATAGGGACCACTCGATTATTAGTTTTGCAGAAACAATGCCTGTGGATGTTCGTTTTTGTCAATTACCACGCGGGGTTCCGCCGCGAAGTTGATGCAAAAAGGTCGCGCGGGATGCGGGGCCTTGCCCACCGCCCCCCCGATCTCGTATGCTGCGGGCCAACACCCCATAGATATGGGGCCAAGCCCCAAAACCAAACCTTTTGAATGAGGCCCGTCATGCCCCTGTCCCCGGACCAACTTGCCGAAATCGCAGCGCAGCGCGCCACACCGAAACCGACCCTGCGCGCGGTGTCCGAAGGGATGGAGGCCCATCTTTACCACGCGCATGAGGTGCTGGATCACGGCTTTGTCCGGGTCATTGATAACATGGGTGATGATGCCGCCATCGTGCAGGCTGCCCGCGTCAGCTATGGTGCTGGAACCAAACATGTTTCCAATGACGAAGGCCTGATCCGCTACCTGATGCGGCACTGACATTCCACCCCGTTCGAGATGTGCGAAATCAAGCTGCACGTCAAACTTCCGGTCTTTGTCGCGCGCCAATGGATCCGCCACCGCACCGCCAACGTCAACGAATATTCCGCCCGCTATTCCATCCTCGACCGCGAGTTTTACATCCCCGCGCCCGAGCAACTGGCGGCACAATCTGTGGTAAACAACCAGGGCCGCGGCGAGGTTCTGACGGGGGAGGAAGCCGCCCGCGTGCTCGAAATGCTCAAACGCGATTCGAACACCGCCTATGACCATTACGAGGCGATGCTGAGCCAGGACGGCCAGCAAGGCCTCGCCCGCGAACTCGCCCGCATGAACCTGCCCGCCAATATCTACACCCAATGGTATTGGAAGGTGGATTTGCACAACCTCTTCCACTTCCTCCGCCTGCGCGCCGACGCCCACGCGCAGTATGAAATCCGCGTCTATGCCGATGCGATCTGCAAAGTCGTCGCCGACTGGGTCCCAATCGCCTTCGCGGCGTTTGAGGATTACCGGATGGGCGGAGCGACTCTGTCTGGCAAGGCGATTGAGTGCGTGCGGCGGATGTTGAAGGGCGAAGA
>JBFHGI010000424.1:0-2921 GCA_041583175.1 Pseudorhodobacter sp.
TAGGTCAGCCCGCGTTTATCGCGCACTTCGGTCATCAGCCGCGCGGTGAAGCGGCCACCGCCGAGGATTTCATTCAGCACATAGGCCGCAAAAAAATCTGGGTCATCGCGTTTGATACCCTCATGTCCGAAATAGATCAGCGATTGCGGGCTGGGGAAATCGATCACGGTCACCCCGCCCTTAAGGCCCCATTCCGCCTGCTGGGGCAGTGCGGCCCCTGTGGCGGGCAGATCACCCAGCAGCTTGTCCAGCAACAGGCCAAGCTCTTCTGCCGTGATATCGCCGGTGGCGGCGACATAGAGGTGTTCACGGGTGATCGTGTTTTGAAACGCCTCAACAATATCGGCGCGGCTGAGTGCGGCCACGCTTTCCTCGGTGCCGTCGCCCGAACTGCCATAGGGATGCATGCCAAACGCCATCCGGTCAAAGCGCCGCGAGGCAATATCGCCGGGGTCTTTCTGGTTTGCGCGGATGTTTGACAGAACCTGCCCCCGCACCCGTTCCACAGCGTCGCTATCAAAACGGGGTTGCGTGAGGGCGAGGTGCAAAAGCGCCATGGCGTCGTCGCGGTTTTCTGTCAGGAACTGGGCCGAGATGCTGATGCCATCGGTGTTCGAATCAAAGCTGAAATGGGCGGCGAGATCATCACGCGCCGCGGCAAAGCCCTGCGCATCCAGATCGCCTGCGCCCTCTTCGATCAGGGCGGTCATCAGGTTGACAACCCCGCGCTGGTCGTCAGGGTCCAAGGCGGTGCCGCCACGCATACGGATTTCCAAAGCGGTGAAGGGAATATCGTGATCTTCCACTAGCCAAGCGGTGATGCCGCCAGGGGAGGTGACGGGCTGGATCGGCAATTCCGCATGGGCAGGCATGGCGAAGGCGATCAGTGCCGCAAATACCAGACGCATTTTCATTGGTTCGCCTCCTCTGCCGTGTCGTCTTCCTGCATCAGCCAGCCGGTCACAGAATTCTTGCGGTTCAGCACCTTGCGGGCGGCTTCCATGACCTCGTCAGGTGTGACGGCTTGCAGCACTTCGGGCCAGGCCTGTACATCGGCCACGGTCAGGCCGGACGTCAGGGCGGTGCCATATTCGCGGGCCAGACGTTCCAGATTGTCACGGGCATAGATGTCATCCGCGCGCAACTGGCGCTTGATCCGGTCAAAGGCGGCTTGATCGATCCCGTCTTGCATGAATGTGGCGATAACCTCATCCATCGCGGCCTCGGCTTCGCCCAAAGTCACGCCGGGGGTGGGGACGATATAGAAACCGAACTCCGAATTGTCGTAAGACACCGCATCATAAAAGGCGCTGGTGTAAACGGCCTTTGCCCCTTCACCGAATTGCAAAGCACGGGCGAGGACGGAGGTTGTGCTGTTGCCACCCAGAAGCTCTGCCAGAATCACCAGGGCGGCGGCCTCTTTCTGATCGCCGGTGTTGCGTTCCGGGGCCAGGTAGGTGCGCACAACATAGGGCTGGGCGACACGCGGGTCTGACATGGTCAGCCGTCGTTCGGAAAGCTGGGGCGGCTCCGACGGGCGGATGCGGGGCCCGAGGCCGGGGGTCGGAGCGATGGGGCCGTAATAGGTTTCGGCCAGCGCCTTGACCTGATCGGGGTCGACATCGCCCGCGACGATCAGAATGGCGTTATTGGGTGCGTAGAAGCGGCGGTAGAAGGCCAGAGCATCCTCACGCGTCAGGGCTTCGGCCTCGTGTTTCCAGCCGATAATCGGGATGCCATAGGGGTGGTTGAGGTATTGCGCCGCGCTGCGCTGTTCGCTGAACAGGCTGCTCGGGTCGCTGTCGGTGCGCTGGGCGCGCTCTTCCACAATGACGGCGCGTTCGGTTTCTACGTTTTCTTCGGACAGGATGAGGCCACGCATTCGATCGGCCTCCATCTTCATCATCAGCTCCAGACGATCTGCGGCAACCCGTTGAAAGTATGCGGTATAATCTTGGTGGGTGAAGGCGTTATCATCGCCGCCCTGCGCCTCGACCGTAGCGGAGAATTCGCCGGGGGCGACGGTATCGGTGCCTTTGAACATCAGATGTTCCAGAAAATGCGCGATGCCGGATCTGCCCGCAGGCTCATCCGCGGCGCCGACCCGATACCAGAGCATCTGCGTTGTAACGGGGGCGCGGTGATCTTCTATCACCACGGCTTCCAGCCCATTGTCGAGGGTGAAGGTCGTTACCTTTTCGGCGAGTGCAGCAGAGGACGACAATGCGCCCAGAATGAACGGGACGAGTAACCTTTGCAGCATCGACAAGCCTCCAATCGCTATGCGCGACAACACCTAAGCACCCAGAGCGTGGGGTCAAGCCTTGTTGACGGGGAAGTGACGGGCCGCGAACGATTAATCGTCTTGCTCGGGCGGGGCAGAGACAGTGCGTGCGCCGCGTTTGCGCCAACGCGCCAATTCGGCGTGCTGGTCAAGAGACTGCTTCCGATACGCCTTGTAATAGACGTTTACGTTGAAGATACGCTCCAGCACGCGGCCGTTGTTGTCGCGGCGATATTCCAGATCTTCGGCCGCCAACTCACTGCGGATAGAAGCCGTGCGGCCGTAACGGGAGGCATGATTGACCAAGGCGCTGTCACCCGACGGAATGCCGGCCCCTTCGCGGATACGACCACCGAGGGCGGCAACGGCATCAGCTTCGGGGGTCGGGTCTGTCAGGTTGCTGCCGCCCAAGGTCGGTTCGGGAAGGGAGGCAAGGTCATCCGGCATTTGCAACGCTTTGGGGGGCAGAATGCCGAATTCATCCGGACCATCGCCGGAGGCGCGCAGGTTCATCAGGCTCGGGTCACCACCACCACAGGCGGCAAGCGTCAGCATCGCTATCGCGGCGAGTGCCAAGACCCCTTTTCCTGCAATCATTTCCGCCTCCTTCAAACCATTGGCCCCTGTTTAGCCCAAA
>JBFHGI010000425.1:0-2914 GCA_041583175.1 Pseudorhodobacter sp.
CCGGAAACGGCGAGGAGTGCGGACACAATGATCCACTTGCGCTTTGTCATGGTATGGCCCTTTCCGTGACCAAACGGACCTCTCGTGCGCCTGCCAAACGCAGCGCCTGTGCCACGGCAATCAGCCGCTCGGCAGGCAGATCGCGGTCCGGCATAACCCGCGCAATGCCGTTGGCCTCTGGCGGCAGTGACGCGACAAAACCTGCGGCATCCACCGGCCCATCCGTCGACAGCGTCTCTCCGCCAGCGGTGATGGCCAGCACATCCGGTGGCACAGCAGGATCGGTTCCCGCAATTTGCACCAAGCGCACCTCGGCCGGAACCGGTGGCGCAATGGTGCCGGCGACCAGAAAGAAGATCAGCATCAAGAAGACCACATTGATCAGCGTGATCGTGGGTTCCGGCTTTTTGCGTTGGAAACGGGGGCTGGGCATCGCTTATCCCAAAACATGCAGTTGTGCGCCTGCCAGCCCGCGCAGGGCCGCAAGCACATCGGCAAGGCGCTGTGCCGTGACACCCTGCTGCGGGCTGATCAGCACGACGGGGGTTTGCGACAGGTCGGCTATGGTGCTGGCGATGTGGTCGAGCGCGATCTGCGCGCCATTGACCGACACATCCTCGGCCCCCAGTCGCAGAAAGATCGGTGGTTCGGTCGAACTGCCGCCTGCGCCGCCCACACTCAACGCCAGATCGCCGGTCCGGGTGAACGTCGTCGTCAGCATGAAAAACAGCAGCAACAGAAAGATCACATCGATCAACGAGGTGAGCGACAAGGCGCGCCGCCGGAGTGCAACCCTGTTTGCGCCCCCCCTAGCCATGCGCAACCTGCCCTCGCAGCGCCGTAGAGGAATGAAGCCATTGCGGCAAGGCAGGGCCGCACAGGGTTTCAATCATTGCCTCGGCAAGGTGGCGCTGTGCAGCCACGCGCGCCTCGAACCATGTCAGGATCAGGGAAACCGGCATCGCAATGGCCAGCCCGACCGCCGTGGTCAGCAGTGCAACCCAGATCCCCCCCGCCAGAATCGACGGATCGACCGAGGCTCCCGCCCCCTGCAAGGCCTGAAAGGCTTCGATCATGCCAAGAACGGTGCCGAAAAGCCCCATCAGCGGCGCGATTTGGGCAATCGCATCTAAGGCCCGGAAACCGGATTCATGCTGCGCCATAACTGCCTCGGTTTCCGCATAAAGCCGGTCGCGCAGATCAGGAGAAGGTGCAGCCATGGCCTGTGCCGCCAGTTGTCCAAGCGCGGATTGCGGGGCAGCCAGCGCGGCGCGGGCGGCTTGCGGCTGCCCTGCATTCCACAGGGCCAAAGCCTCACGCAGCAGCGTATCGCGGCCCAGCGCATGGAATTGCCACAGCTTCCACAAGACCAAAGCGCCCGCCAGCACGGAAAGCCCCAGCAAAAGACCGACAACCCAGCCACCAAGCGCGATGAAACCCTGGACCGCTATGGCGGTTTGATGCAGCCAATCTGTCATCCTGAAACCTCTGTTCCGGCAACGCGTGAGGTGACCGACAGCGCCTTCATACACGCAGCCGGGTCCATCCCCTCGCCCGTGCAGGTACTGGCTGCATTGATCAAAAGCTGTCCGATATTGTCACAACCCAAACCCGGCACATCAAATTGCCGCACCCGTTTGCGCCCCTGTGGCAGGTCTTGGAAATCCAGCAACGTCAGCCGGTCCACTTTGCCTTGCGCGTTCAGCACGACCACCTCGAACACCACAACCGATAGATCGGCTTCCATGCTGTTCTCGGCCAGAAAGCTAAGCCTGCACGCCCCGCCCGCGCCTTCGCCGGTGTCCTCGGCGGCGTTCAACTCCACCGCCAAGGATTGGCCCAGCGCGGGACTGGCCATCAAAGCCATCAGGGCCAGCGCACGGATCACCATGAGACACTCTTTCCGATAGAGAGTTTTGCGGTGCGCCCTGCGGCGGCATCCAGCGACAGGTTGTTGCGGTAATAGCTATCAAACACATTGTTGACCGTCAGATTCACATCGAGGCCAGCCAGCACCCCGTCTTGCGGTGCCCATGTGACGAAGATGTCATGGGTATCATAAGCCGCGCCGGAGGTGGTGGCGGAAGAGGTCGTGATCTTGTCGAAATAAGCCGCGCGCCAACCGATGGTCAAATTCTGATCGGGCAGTTTTGCCCCGATGGTCAGGGCCACATTCTCGGCAGGGGTATCGGCCAATGTCAGGCCGGTGCTGCGGTCTTTGCTGCGCACGTTGGAATAGGCAAGCTGGGCGAACCACCGCTCGGCATCGTAATCGGCCTCCAACTCAACGCCCCAAAGCTTGGCCGCTGCGATATTGCTGAAGTAAGGCACAGCCGAGCCGCCCGCCACCCGCGGGGTTGTAGCGATCATATCGGTCACGTCGTTGTGGAAGGCTGTCGCTTTCACGTTCAGCGTATCATCCGCTGAAAACACCCCGCTACGTTGATAGGTGAAGCCCAGCTCAACCGTATCGGCGCGTTCTTTGTCCAGATTCAGGCTCGGCGTCCGCTCCGGCAAGGTGCTGGCCGCTTCCGAGGAATAGAGCTCATCCAGGGTGGGCATACGTTCGGTGCGGGCCACCGAACCAAAGATCGACCAAGAGTCATTCACCTTATACATCAGCGCCAGTTTCGGTGAGATCGCCGTGTCCGATTGCGCCGTCCCACCTGCGGCGATCACAGCCGCGCTTGGTGTCACGTCGCCAAAATCGACACGCACACCGGGGATCAGCGTCAGACGGTCATTCCATACAAACTCGCCCTGCACATAGAGGCCAAGCTTGTTATCCTCGCCTTCCGGATGGAAATCCAACGGCCCCACGATGGACGAAGCGCTGCGGGTCTGTTGCGAGACCTGCATCCCGAAGGTCAGGAAATTCTCCCATGCGCCGGTTGACAGATCGGCCGTGTTCTCC
>JBFHGI010000426.1:0-2910 GCA_041583175.1 Pseudorhodobacter sp.
AAAGTTCTGATAGCGGAACGGATAGCCCGCCACCTTGCAGTAATCATTCAACAATCCGGCCATCATCTGGATCAGCGTGGTTTTCCCCGTTCCCGGCGCGCCGTCCCCCATGAAGGTAAAGATAAACCCGCCCATTTCGGCAAAGGGGTTCAGCTTACGCTCAAAATCATAGGCCATCAGCATCTTGGCCAGCCGCAGGGATTGATATTTGGCGATGTGGTTGCCGACAACTTCATTCGGCTTCTTGAAAGTCATCGTCAGCGCCGTGCCCTTAGCCGCCAACGCAGGCTTGAAGCCTGCAATCGTCAGCTTGTCAGCCTCCACCATCCAGCTTGAGGCGGTGAAACCGGATATGCGGGGGGCGTCTTCGCCCCGCAGCGCGACCTTGGCCATGAGCTGCTCGGCATAGGCCAGAACCGTGGCCACCAGCGAGGCATCATCTTCCGCATGGGCGGCTATGGCCTGGTCCAGCTCCCACAGCGCGCCATGGAGCGCGAGGGGGGCATTGTCGGTCAGAACCTCCTCGACCGGACCGATTTCGGCGCTGCGCTCCGAGGCTTGCGGGGCCAGAAGGAAGGCCGTGGCATTGCCGAAAGTGTACAAAACCGCCAAAGCCTCGGCGGCCAGCAGCTCGGTGAATTCGGGCTTGCGTTCGCTGGGCAAACGCCCTTCGAGGTTGGCTTTTTTCAGTTCCACCAAAGGCGTCTGGCGGGCGTATTCCTGCCCCACGGCCAAGGCGATGGACAACGCGCGGCGCAAGGCTTGGGCGACCGTGGCCTGAATGGGCGAGGTCAGCGGGTCGTCATCATCCTTTTCCGCGATCCGGTCCAGCAGGCGGATGCCTTCGGCCCGTGCCATGCTGCGCGTCACCAAACCCGGTGTAGTAGAGCGGAACCGCCGCCCCATCGCCGCCACACCCGGTGACTTTTCAGGGGCAACCGTCGAAAACCGCGCGGTGCCGATGCGGGGGGTATGGTCCACCCCCATCAGCATTTCGGTCGCCGCCAGATAATGGGATTTGATATCCTCTTCACGCAGTTCCATCGTGTCACGGGTTGTCATCTGAAAAGTCCTTATCGTTAAATCTCAGCGCTGCGGCAGCACGCGACCGCCTGCGCCCACCACGAATTTCCGGATATCTGCAAAACCCACAGGCTGCTTTTCGGCCAAGGCCTGATAGGGCCGTTCGGGCATAATCAGCATACGTTCCAACCGGGTCGCCCCGATATCGGCAAGCGATTTGCCCAGAAACGGACCCGAGGCGAAAATCTGACGCTCGGCCGAGGAGAACCAACCGGTTTTCACGGTTTCCTCACGCTCGGCCAGCAAGTCCTCCACCGTCCAGACCAAGGCCCAATCCTGACCGGGTTCCGAATTCACATCGGCCAGCACCTCGGAAATCGGGCCGGATTGCAGGGTGAAACTGTTGGAATACATCGGCCCCAAATGGATGCGTCGCAGGCGTTTGGGGTGGAGGTGATCGAAGTCAGTATCAAAACCCTTGGCGATGGTGACCAGCTTCAACCCATCCAGGCTTTGCGCCATCAGATGCGCCTGCACCTGCGGCCAGCGACGATCATCCCGCGGCAGCGGGGTTTTGCCACTGTCCTCCAGGTTCATCATATAGACGACGGGCAGGTTGGTCTGCGTGTCATAGACGGCCCAATGCACCAGCCAGGATTTGCGGTCCAGCGTCTCGCCCAGCCATTGCACATCGGCGTCGTTGCGGGCCCAGAACTGCTGCCCATTGCGCAGGCTTTCATAGTAAAGCCTTTGCGACATGGTGAATTGCAGCTTCGTCGGGATCGCCCGCTCTCCGACGATCTGGCGGATCATCGCGTCCTTGATCTCGGTTTCCGTCGGCAGTTGCGCCAGATGCTTGTCGGCCTGCTGCGCATCATTCGCCATGACCAGCAATTCCTGCGCCACCGGAAAGCCGGATTCGTGGCGGTCAAAGGTCAGCTTGCCGGGAAGTGGCCCATCGACCCGCCCCGTCATCAGGTATTTGTAGCCCAGCGACTGGAACGTGTGGTTCAACCGCTGCACATAACCGCCGATGACCCGTGCTTCCAGCTTGGTCAACTGGCCTTCGGTTTCCAACTCGGCTGCCACGCGGCCCAAATGGGTTGTGATACGGTCAAACTTGTCGAAATAGCGCCGGACAACGGCGGTATCGTAAAGTTCTGCATGATCATCCGTTAACGTATTCACTGATCATCTTTCCTTTTGCGGCGAATCCAGACGCCAACAGCGCTGACACCCACGAACAGGGCAATAAACCCGATCTGCCCAAGGTTAGGGGGCGTGGCGAACCCGCCCGTCACCGCCCCCAGATAGAGCCCGGCCAGTATTGCCATCACCACGGCCCAGACAGACCAACGGTCGCCCTCGCCAAAGAACATGATGTAAAACACGTTCAATGCGCGAAGCGTGGCCTGCCACAGGCGCATATCAGCCGCCGTATTGGTTCTTGTCGTGCTTTTCCACGATTGCGGCAAAGCGGCGGGCAAAACGCTCATCCGCTTTGGCTTTCGCTTCCAGAACCTTGCGGGCAAAGACCATGTGATCCTCATGCGCTTCCATCATATCCGCCATCCGTTGATTGGTGGCAGAGCCGATGGCCGCCATGGCCGCCTGCGCCTCCTGGTCGGTTTTCACGCCGATTTCGTTGATGCGGTGGGCCACATCCTGCTGCTGCGCGGTTTTCAAGCTGGAGGTCAGCGCATCATACAGCACCACACGCTGCTTGGTGTCGGTTTGCAGCTTGTTGATCAGAACCATCTGGGTGGCAGCCTGGTTCTGCAAGCTGTCCATCCAGGTTTTGCCCTTCTCGATATAGCGCTCCAAGGTCTGCGACTTCGCCAGATCGACCTGTTCCTGCTGCACCAGCGCGTTATAGCGGGTGTTCAA
>JBFHGI010000427.1:0-2909 GCA_041583175.1 Pseudorhodobacter sp.
AGTCCGAAGCGCGCTGCATCGGCCCCAATAACCATTGCGGCACCGTCTGTCATGGCGCGGCGTACATCGGCACGCGCCAGCGCCGCGCCATAGATTCGGGCGGTGCCGGTGGCTGCGAAGACAGGGTGGTAGAGGGTGTAATCGGGCCAGCCGGAACCTTGCCATTGAAGCGCCTGCGCCATCGCTGCCGCATCTTGGCGATCAATCGCCTTGGCCGCATCGGCTTGTGCCGGCGTCAACATTTCAAACACCACGGCCTTGGGCGCAAGGGCGGCAAGCAGCGATGCCTGGCTGATGTGATGGGTGGGGTTGTCGTGGATCTCGCCCAAGATAACAATCTGTGCCGCCGCCATCGCCGGCGGCGGGGGCAGCAACGACTCTAGCGTCACCTCCTGCGCATGGGTTTGGATGCCCAAACCAAGGGCTGCGGCAAGCAGAAGGGGAAATCGAAATGTCATCACAAGAAGTGATGCACCTCGCGGCTGCGGTTTTCAAGGCTGCGGCGCAATTTTACGAATGCGGCAGCCTCCAATTGGCGCACGCGCTCTTTGGAGAGGCCGAGTTCCGCACCCAGCGCCTCGAGGGTCCGGCCTTCGTCGCGCAGTTTGCGCTCTGTGACGATGAACCGTTCGCGCGCGCTCAGCTCTTGCATGGCGCCCAGCAGCCAGTCGCGCAGGTGGGCGCGGTCGTGATCATCCTCCACCTGATCGGCGGCCTGAATCCCGTCATCTTCCAGCGCGTCGATCCATTCCCGACCTTCATCCTCGGCTGATTGGGTGGCGTTGAGCGAGTAATCCGAGCCGGAAAGCCGCCCGTCCATCATTTCCACATCCTGCACCGGCACGCCGATTTCCACGGCGATCAAGGCCCGCAACTGGTGGCCGTCCAGCGATTCACCGCGTTGCGTTGCCTCGCGTTCCAACTTGGCCTGCACACGGCGCAAGTTGAAGAAGAGCGCCTTCTGGCTGCTGGTAGAGCCGGTGCGCACCAGGGACCAGTTGCGCATGACATAATCCTGAATGCTCGCCTTGATCCACCAGACGGCATAGGTGGAAAAGCGCACACCGCGATCCGGGTCAAACTTCTCGGCGGCTTTCATCAGGCCGAGGCTTGCCTCTTGGATCAGGTCGTTCATCGGCGCGCCATAGCGCCGGAATTTCGCCGCCATCGAAATGGCAAGCCGCATATAGGCGGTGATCAGACGGTGAAGTGCCGCCTCATCCCGCTGGTCGCGCCAGGCGTAGGCAAGAGCAAGTTCGGTCTCGGCATCCAGAAGCTCTGCCTTCATCGCTTGGCGCGACATGGTTTGATCGCTATATGCAGCTTGTGCCATCGAAGGCCCCTTTGTCGCGGTTTGCGGTTCAGGAGTACTACGCAGCACAGAGCCGAATGGTTCAAATAAAGGTGAAAAAACTTATGGGCAGTTTGCTGACAGTCGTCACCGGAGGCGCAAAATCCGGCAAGTCGCGCTATGCGGAGGCGCGGGTTGCGGCGATGGGGCGGCCCAAGGTCTATATCGCCACCGCGCAGGCCTGGGACGACGAGATGCGCGCCAAGATTGCAGCCCATCAAGGTGATCGGGGCGCGGGCTGGCACACGGCAGAGGCACCGCTGGATGTGGCAGGCGCTTTGGCGGCGGTGGAGCCAGAGGCCGTGGTCTTGCTGGATTGCGCGACGATGTGGCTGAGCAATGTGATGCTGGCGGAAAAGGATCTGGAGGCCGAGATCGACGGCTTGCTGGAGGCCTTGGAAGCCTGCGCGGCCCCTGTGGTGGTGGTGACCAATGAGCTGGGGTGGTCCATCGTGCCCGATAACGCGCTGGCGCGGCGGTTTCGCGATGCGCAAGGGCGGCTCAATCAGCGGCTTGCGGCGCAGGCTGATCTGGTGGTGGCGGTGATTTCCGGCCTGCCTCTTTCTTTGAAAGGAACGCTATGACGCGGTTTCACTGGGTGCGGCACGGGCCGACCCATGCCAAAACGCTTGTCGGTTGGTCCGACCTGCCTGCGGACTTGTCCGACACGGCGGCGGTTGCGCGGTTGGCCGCGCATTTGCCCGATGCGCCTGTCATCTCATCTACGCTGTCGCGGGCGGTTGCCACGGCAGATGCGTTTCAAGGCGCGCGCAGGCGGCTGCCGCATGACGCCGACTTGCGCGAAATCCATTTTGGCGACTGGGAGTTACAGCATTTCACCGAGGTCGAGGACCAAGCCCTGATCCGCCGCTTTTGGGAGGAACCGGGCGCCGTGACCCCGCCGCGGGGCGAAAGCTGGGATATGGTCTGCGCCCGGGTCAACGCAGCGGTGGAGCGGTTGATGGGGCATGAGGACATCATCATCGTGGCGCATTTCGGCGTGATCCTGACGCAGGTGCAGCGCGCGTTGGGGATTGGTGGCTATGAGGCGTTCAGCCATAAGATCGACAATCTGTCGGTCACCGAGATCACCTATGACAAGGGCTGGCGCGCGGGGCGGATCAATCACATTCCGTGATGGATTGCCGCACAAACGGGCGTTTTGCTTTGCGCCTGTTCCAGCGTAAGCCTTGGGTCCAGCAGCAAAACCCGGAGATTGACATGATCTATACCCTCGCCATTGGTGATCGCGCCTATTCCAGTTGGAGCCTGCGCGGCTGGTTGCTGTTCGATGCCTTTGGTCTGCCCGTCAATACCCGGCGGGCGCAAATGTATACCGAGGCTTTCCCCGCTTTGCTGGCGGAGTTTGTGCCCGCGCGCACTGTGCCAGCCTTGAAGCTGGAAGATGGTCAGGTTGTGCCCGACTCCATCGCCATCGCGGAGGAGCTTGCCAGCCGCCACCCCGAGGCGGGGCACTGGCCGAAGGCGGCAAAGGCCCGTGCGGTGGCTCGGGCTTTGGTCGCGGAGATGCATTCCGGTTTTGTGGCATTGCGCGACC
>JBFHGI010000428.1:0-2909 GCA_041583175.1 Pseudorhodobacter sp.
CGATCAAGGGACGCTATTGCGCGTCTCAAGGCCTCTGATCTATCAAAATACAACATTCACCAAGCCGCCCTGCCCTGCCCTGAACCGGGCTATGTTCTGCTGGTCGACCAGACCGAAGGCGATGCATCTGTTCGGTTTTCCGGGGCAGGAACGATTGCTTTTGCGCAAATGCTGACCGCTGCAAAGCGGGACCATCCGGGCAAGCGCCTTGTCGTCAAGACGCATCCGGAAACCAACCTGAATCTGCGCAACGGCCATTTCCCCCCAAGCCCTGAATACGAGTTGCTGACAGCGCCCGTTTCACCCTGGCTGTTGCTGAAAGGGGCCGCTGCGGTTTACACACTGTCTTCGCAAATGGGTTTTGAGGCCATTCTTGCAGGGCACCGACCGCATGTCTTCGGTCGGCCTTTCTATGCAGGTTGGGGCCTGACGATTGATACGCACCCCATCCCGCGCCGCAACCGCAGCCTCACGCCAGAACAGCTATTCGCCGCGGCAATGATCCTTGCGCCGGTCTGGTATGATCCTTGCCGCGATCGCCTTTGCTCTCTTGAAGAGGCGCTGGACCAGTTAGAGGCCGAAACCCGCGCCTTCCGCGAGGATCGCTTTGGTCATATCGCGCTTGGCATGCGCCTGTGGAAACGGGGGCGGCTTCAAGCGGTGTTCGGTCGACATAAACCCCTGACCTTTGAGGATGACCCCGGCAAGGCCCTGTCGCTTGCCCGTTCTTCTGGTGCGGGGATTCTGGCTTGGGCCAACAAACTGCCGCCAAGCCTTGCAGACCCCGGCGCGGCGCCAGTTCCTATCCGACGGGTCGAAGACGGCTTTCTGCGTTCTCGCGGCTTGGGGGCGGAACTGGTACCGCCGCTTAGCCTCGTG
Source organism: Pseudorhodobacter sp. (assembly GCA_041583175.1). GTDB lineage: Bacteria > Pseudomonadota > Alphaproteobacteria > Rhodobacterales > Rhodobacteraceae > Pseudorhodobacter. The sequence continues at coordinate 880 of JBFHGI010000428.1, forward strand.
ACGGATGATCTGGGGATTTACTATGACCCGACGCAACCAAGCCGGCTTGAAGCCCTGATCCAAAGCCCCCTGCCCGCTGGGACGGAAAAACGCGCCCGCACAGTTATTGATACGCTGATCGCCGACAGGATCACCAAATATAATCTGACAGGAGGCAACCTGCCCGCTTTGCCCAAGGGTCGTCGCATCCTGATCCCCGGCCAAGTCGAGGATGACGCCTCTATACTGAAGGGAACCGGAACAGTGCGCAGCAACCTCGCTTTGGTCAAAGCCACCCGCGAGGCTAATCCGGATGCGGTGCTTATCTACAAGCCCCATCCCGATGTTGAAACCGGTCTGCGTCCGGGCCGGATTGCGCCTGACGATTTGGCTGGCTTGGTGGATCATATCGCCGACAATGCCGACCCCGCCGCTTTGTTGGATGCTGTCGATGACGTTTGGACCATGACCTCGCTCATGGGGTTTGAAGCACTGCTCCGTGGAAAATCCGTCACCTGCCTCGGGACGCCCTTTTATGCCGGTTGGGGCCTCACCCATGATCTGGGCGCAATGCCGACGCGTCGAAACTCGCTTGCCGCCCCGACAATCGAGGCCTTGGCCTATGCCGCGCTTGTCGCCTATCCGCGCTATTTTGATCCGGTCAGCCGCCTGCCCTGCCCGCCGGAAGTGGTGATCGAAAGATTAAGGTCTGGAACAATCCCGCACCCCTCGCTCGGCCATCGCCTTCTGGCGAAACTGCAAGGGAAGTTGGCAAGCCACGCCCATTTGTGGCGTTAGCGTAAAATAGCGTGGTCAATAGATATAGCGAATCTGGTCTGTCCAATACCGCTCCATCCTCTTGAGCGATTGGTTAATGTCTTCCATGCCTTCGGCATTGATGATCCCGCGTTTTTCGAACCCCTCGGTGTGGCGCGCAAAAAGTTCATTCAATACCGTCCGGATATAGCGCCCTTTTTCGGTCAAACGCACGCGCACCGACCTTCGATCAATTTCCGATCTCTGATGGTGCATATAGCCAAGTTCGACCAGTTTTTTCAGATTATAGCTGACGTTGGACCCTTGGTAATAGCCGCGCGATTTCAATTCGCCGGCTGTCACCTCGTTCTCGCCGATGTTGAACAGCAGCAGCGCCTGCACCGAATTGATTTCCAGAACGCCGAGGCGCTCAAATTCGTCCTTGATCACGTCAAGCAATAAGCGATGCAATCGCTCGACCAGCGCAAGGCTTTCAAGATAGCTCGCCATCAGCGCCTTTTGCGAGCCATCGATCAGGTTGGTGTGTACTGTCATTGTCGTCTCCGCCCCGGGGAAGTGATAGGGGCAGAATCGGCACAAAACGCAAACATTCCGTAAACCCGAAACAGTTTAGCGCCTAATTTTCTAAAAAAGCGCCCGCACCTTCGAGGGTTTCGCAAGACAGACGCTAAGCTTGCAGACGTGTCCGCGCGAACGCTCCGATCTCGGCGATCAGGTTGGCGTAGTCATCGGGCGGCGGGATCTGACCCAGAACCCAAGGCAGAAGATCCTGATCATTTTCCCATAGCAACCGATCATAAAGGGCCAGCCGTGCCGTATCCATGCCCTTCAGGTGCAGATCGGCATAGGGCCCAAGGATCATATCCATTTCTTTGGTGCCACGCCGCCAGGACCGCATTGCCATCCGTTTCAACTGCGCCTCAGGTGTTTCCATCACAGCGCACCTTCACGCATCAACCCGCGCAACCGCTTTTCCAGATGTCCCATATCTTTGGACAGGGCAAGCGCCTGCGCGCGCATCCGGCCCAGATCGGCCAGCGCCTTGGTCAGATCGGCGCTTTCGGCCACCGCTTCGGGGCTTTCCACACCTTCGCCTTCGCCGGTCAAAAGCCATCGCAATGAGACGTTCAGCATCCCCGACATCATCTGCAACTTGTTGGCGCGCGGCTCGGAATGGTCATTTTCCCAGTTCTGGATAGTCTCCAGTTTCACGCCAAGTTGCCGTGCTAATGCGGGCGGCGTCAGACCTGCGGCCTCTCGCGCTGCGGCCAATC
>JBFHGI010000429.1:0-2909 GCA_041583175.1 Pseudorhodobacter sp.
GAAGACCTTGGCTTGATCGAAGCGAAGATGAAGCAAATCATTAACTTGCGCGACCCTGTTCGCACCGAGGTTTGGGACCGTGCGCGCGCTATTGCACATTACGAACAAAAGGGTGAGCCGTATAAAGTTGAATTGATCGAGGCCATCCCTGGCAATGAAGACCTGCGCATGTATTGGCATGGGGACTGGCAAGACCTTTGCCGCGGACCGCATTTGCAAAACACAGGCCAGCTTCCGGCCGATGCGTTCAAACTGATGTCGGTGGCTGGCGCCTATTGGCGCGGTGACAGCAACCGCGCGATGTTGCAGCGGATTTACGGCGTTGCCTTCAAGAACCGCGAAGACCTGCGCGCCCACCTGACAATGCTGGAAGAGGCCGCCAAGCGCGACCACCGCAAACTCGGCCGCGAAATGGACCTGTTCCACATGCAGGAAGAGGCTCCGGGCCAGATTTTCTGGCACCCGAACGGCTGGACGATCTATACCGAGCTGCAAGACTACATGCGCCGCCGCCAGCGCGCCGATGGCTATGTCGAGGTGAACACCCCCCAAGTGGTGAACCGCAAGCTCTGGGAAGCCTCGGGCCACTGGGAGAATTATCAGGAACATATGTTTATCGTGGAAGTGGATGAAGACCACGCCCGCGAGAAAACAGTGAACGCGCTGAAGCCGATGAACTGCCCCTGCCACGTGCAGATTTTCAATGTGGGCCTGAAATCCTACCGCGATCTGCCACTGCGCATGGCCGAATTCGGCTCCTGCAACCGGTATGAGCCTTCGGGCGCGCTGCATGGCATCATGCGGGTGCGCGGCTTTACACAGGATGATGCGCATATCTTCTGCACCGAAGAACAGATTGAGGCAGAAGGCATCAAGTTCATCCGCTTCCTTGCCGCGATCTATGCCGATCTGGGCTTTGACAAATGGCGCATCAAGCTATCCACCCGCCCCGAAAAGCGGATCGGAACAGAGGAAAGCTGGGATCATGCCGAGGCCGCTTTGGCAAACGCGGTCAAAGCCGCAGGCCATGAGTATGAGATTTTCGAAGGCGAAGGCGCGTTTTACGGGCCGAAGCTGGAATTCGTGCTGACCGACGCGATCGGCCGCGACTGGCAATGCGGCACCTTCCAGGTGGATCCGAACCTGCCTGAACGTCTGGATGCCAGCTATATCGGTCAAGACGGCGCCAAACACCGCCCGATCATGCTGCATCGCGCCTGCCTTGGGTCGTTCGAGCGCTTCATTGGCATCCTGATCGAAAGCCATGCGGGCAAGCTGCCATTCTGGATTGCGCCGCGTCAGGTGGTTGTGGCCGCGATTGTTTCGGATGCCGATGATTACGCGATGGAGGTTTGTGCCGCGCTGAATGCAGCGGGCGTGCGGGCCGAGGTTGATCTGCGAAATGAAAAGATCAACTACAAGATTCGCGAACATTCTGTCGGTAAAGTGCCTGTCATTCTGGCCGTCGGGATGCGGGAGGTAGAAGAAAAAACCGTCTCGGTTCGCCGCTTGGGTGAAACAAAAACCGAAACGGCGGGCATGTCAGAAACGATCAGCCTCCTGGCCCGTGAAGCCAAAGCGCCAGATCTCGCATAATCAACTCATTGAAAAATTGAGAGAAAGCGTCGCTTCTGCGGCGCTTTTTCTTTTTCACGCAGCATGCGTATTTCCTTAATTCATGTTACAATTCTTCACGCCCCTGTTTAACACGCGCCTGTTATTGGCCTGTGATTGCGGGCGTGGCGTAGCGTTTGGGTGTCGCAAGAAAGCGACGAATTCGAAACTGCTCAAGGGAGAAGAAATCATGTCAATTCATACAAAAACAATCGCTGTCGCAGGGGCTTTGGCTGCCGCTTTGGCAGCGCAAGTCGCACCGGCTTCGGCGCAAGAAGCGAAAGAGAAATGCTTCGGCGTGTCTCTGGCAGGCCAGAATGATTGCGCCGCCGGCCCCGGCACCACATGCGCAGGTTCGTCGAAAGTGGATTATCAGGGCAACGCATGGAAGCTGGTCCCGGCGGGCACCTGCACCACGATGGAACTGCCGGAAGGCCGCATGGGCAGCCTCGAAGCGCTTGACCGCGACATGGCCAGTTGATCACACCTGCCCTCCCCTCCACACTGGGGGGGAGGGCAAATTTCCCGGAGGAGTTCAGATGTTCGACAACGTTGCACAGGCCCTGCCCTCGCGCCCCGGCGTTGGCTATAAGCCCCAGCATTTCAAGGATATTCTGGAGAATCCCGACCCTGTCGCATGGCTGGAAATCCATGCCGAGAATTACATGGGCGATGGCGGGCGGCCCCATGCGCAACTGCGCCTTCTGGCGGAACGCTTTGCCTTTTCTGTGCATGGCGTGGGCCTGTCCATCGGGGGCGAATCCCCGCTTGACGAGGCGCATCTGTCGCGGCTGAAGCATCTGTGCGACTGGTTGCAACCGGCCAGCTTTTCTGAACATCTGGCGTGGTCCAGCCATGACGAGACCTTCCTCAACGATCTTTTGCCGCTGCCCTATACCGCCGAAACCGTGACCCGCGTGGCCGACCATATCGACCGCGTGCAAGAGGTGTTGGGGCGGCGGATGCTGCTGGAAAACCCGTCTTCCTATCTGGCCTTTGCGGGGGCCGAGATGCCGGAAACCGATTTCCTGCGAGAGATTGCCGCGCGCACGGGCTGCGGGCTGCTGCTGGATGTGAACAATGTCTTCGTTTCCGCCACCAATCTTGACTTTAACGCCACCGTCTATCTTGCTGATTTCCCAACAGAACTGGTTGGAGAGGTCCATCTGGGCGGGCATTTCGCCGATACCGATGACCACGGCGCGCCTTTGCTGATAGACAGCCATAACGCGCCCGTCGTGGACCCGGTTTGGCAGCTTTACGCGGGTTTGATCGCCAAGGCGGGGCCGCTTCCC
>JBFHGI010000430.1:0-2908 GCA_041583175.1 Pseudorhodobacter sp.
CTCTCCCGCCATTCGGTGACGGGCGTGCGCCCGTCGTCTCAATGTTGGGCCGGGCAGCGGGGTGAACCCCGCTGCGGTTGCGACCCTGCGCTGGGCGGTTTCTGGAAATACCCCAGAAAGCTACCAGAAAGGCACCAGACCACTGACCAGAGTTTTGCAGCCTCAGGGAAGCCGGCATTGCGGCCTTCGACTTGCCCGAAAACGGTCTAGCGCAGCCCGATATCGGCCAATGCGCGAGCCAGTTCGGCGGGCAGCGGCTCTTCGGCGGTTCGGCCCTTGGGCAGATCGCGCGGTGCATCCTCCACGCTCAGATAGCGCCAGCCCTGGAAGGGACGGCGGGGGGCGGCTTCGGTCCGGTGGATTTCGGGGTCCAGCACAAGGGCGCAACGTAGGATGCCATCCTCGCCGCGCCGTTCCTCAAGCGCGGTGATGTGTTGGCGCGCAAGGATCACGCCTTTGAACACCCAATAGAGCGAGCCGCCGTTCAGCACCTCGGCCTCACGCTTGGGCCACATGCGGGTGATATGGCGAGGCAGACCGTCCGGCCAATGCTTGCGACGCTGCACTTGCCAGGCGGCAAGCTCTTCCACCGTTTCGGTGCCGACGCAGAGTTTCAAGAGATTAACGGTTCCGGTCACGAGTCACCCCCAAGGTCAGGTCCAAAGTAATCCCTGAGAACGCAGGGGCAAGAGCCAAGTCACTGTTTGACCTTTGCGCCGCATCGGCCTATTTTGTTATTTCACGCGAAAGCATCCCCTATATATTCACTGCTCTACCCAAAAGGACCGAACCATGTCCCGTTTTTCCGCCCCTATCGCCGAGGCCATCTGGGATATGAAATATCGCCTGAAACAACAGGACGGCACCCCGATTGATGGCACTGTGGAGGATACATGGCGGCGGATTGCGCGGGCTTTGGCGGCTTCGGAAAAAGCGCCGGAGCAGTGGGAGGAGCGTTTTTACGAAGCTTTGGAGGGGTTCAAGTATCTGCCCGCCGGCCGCATTACAGCGGGGGCTGGTACGGATCGCTCTGTAACTTTGTTCAACTGCTTTGTCATGGGCACCGTGCCCGATGATATGGGCGGCATTTTCGATATGTTGAAAGAGGCCGCGCTGACGATGCAGCAAGGCGGCGGTATCGGTTACGATTTCAGCACCATCCGCCCGCGCGGGGCAGAGGTGAAGGGCGTCGCTGCGGATGCCTCTGGGCCGCTGTCATTTATGGATGTGTGGGATGCGATGTGCCGCACCATCATGTCGGCAGGCAGCCGCCGTGGCGCGATGATGGCGACGATGCGCTGCGACCACCCTGATATCGAGGCCTTTATCGAGGCCAAGAAAGACCCTGCGCGGTTGCGGATGTTCAACCTTTCCGTGCTGGTAACTGATGCGTTCATGGCAGCCGTCAAGGCGGATGGCCCTTGGGAGCTGGTGTTCGGAAACAAGGTCTATCACACGGTCAACGCGCGCGATCTGTGGAACAAGATCATGCGCAACACTTATGATTTCGCGGAACCGGGCGTGATTTTCATCGACCGGATCAATGCAGCGAACAACTTGTCCTACTGCGAAACCATCGCCGCCACCAACCCCTGCGGCGAGCAACCCTTGCCGCCCTATGGGGCCTGTCTGCTGGGGTCGATCAACCTTGCAACCTTGGTCACCGACCCGTTCGGTAAAGCGGCGGAGCTGGACCCCGAGGCGTTGAAGCAGTTGGTGGCGACCGCCGTGCGGATGATGGACAATGTGGTGGACGCAAGCCGCTTTCCTTTGCCCCAGCAGCAGGCCGAGGCGAAGGCCAAGCGCCGGATCGGCTTGGGCGTGACGGGGCTGGCGGATGCTTTGCTGATGCTGGGCCTGCGCTATGGGTCGGTTGAAGCGGCCGCGCAGACCGAGGCCTGGATGAAAGCGATCGCGCGGGCGGCCTATCTGGCTTCGGTCGATCTGGCCAAGGAAAAAGGCGCCTTCCCGCTGTTTGATGCCGAAAAATATCTGGCCTCCGGCACGATGCTGGCGATGGATGAGGATGTGCGCGAGGCGATCCGCACCCATGGCATCCGCAATGCGCTGCTGACCTCTATCGCGCCGACCGGGACGATCAGCCTTTACGCGGGCAATGTGTCCTCGGGCATCGAGCCGGTCTTTGCCTATGCCTATACCCGCAAGGTGTTGCAAAAGGACGGCTCACGCACGGAAGAGGAAGTCGTGGATTACGCGGTCCGCATGTGGCGCGATCTGCATGGCGATGCGCCGCTGCCCGATCATTTCGTCAATGCCCAGACCCTGCCGCCGCTGGACCATGTGCGGATGCAGGCCGCCGCCCAGAAATGGGTGGACAGTTCGATTTCGAAAACCATCAACTGCCCGGAAGATATCAGCTTCGATGCCTTCAAAGAGGTGTATATGGAGGCTTGGGATTCCGGCTGCAAAGGCTGCACCACCTATCGCCCCAATGCGGTGACAGGTTCGGTCCTGTCGGTGAATGAGAATACCGAGGCCGCACCCGAGGCCGATCAGGGGGCCGAAGTCGTCTATCTGACCGAACCTTTGGACCGCCCTGCCGCTTTGGAGGGCGCAACCTATAAGGTGAAATGGCCCGGCTCGGAACATGCGCTGTATATTACCATCAACGACATCATCATTTCGGGCCATCGCCGCCCGTTCGAAGTGTTCATCAACTCCAAAAACATGGAGCATTTCGCTTGGACGGTCGCACTGACACGGATGATGTCGGCCGTATTCCGACGCGGCGGCGACGTGTCATTCGTCGTAGAAGAGCTGAAAGCGGTCTTTGACCCACGTGGCGGCGCCTGGGTTAAGGGGAAATACATCCCCTCGATCCTGGCAGCCATCGGGGGCGTGATCGAACAGCACCTTATCGCGATTGGTTTCCTTGAAGGCGAAGGCA
>JBFHGI010000431.1:0-2904 GCA_041583175.1 Pseudorhodobacter sp.
GGTCATGCTGCGTTTTTCGGAGTCGGGGCCTATACCGTGGGCATCCTGTTCGCCCATGCGGGCAGTGACCCTTTGTTCGGCTTTATCCCCGGCACCAAGCAAATGCTGATCACGCTGCCGGCGGCGCTTGTTGTTTCTGGCCTGTTTGCCGCGCTGATCGGGGCTTTGTCGCTGCGCACGGGCGGTGTTCAGTTCATCATGATCACCCTCGCTTTCGCACAGATGCTGTTCTTTTTCTTCGTCTCCCTCACCCCTTACGGCGGTGAAGATGGCATCATCATCCGCCGCACGAATGAGTTGTTCGGGTTGAACATGCGTGACAAGACCACGCTCTATTTCGTTATTCTGGCGATTGCCGCGCTGTTTTTTGCCGTGCTCTGGCGGGTGATCAACTCTTCCTTCGGGGCGGTGCTGAAAGGCATCCGCCAGAACGAACGCCGCATGGCGGCCCTTGGCTTCGCACCTTACCGATACAAGCTTTACGCCTTTGTTCTGGCCGGAATGGGGGCGGGGCTTGCGGGTGCGTTGATGGCGAATTTCCTGCGCTTTGCCAGCCCCGATATGATGCATTGGACCAAATCGGGGGAGTTCATGATTATGGTCATCCTCGGTGGTGTTGGGACGTTCTTTGGCCCGATCTTTGGTGCTGCGGCCTTCCTGACGCTGGAAACCTTCCTTGCTGGATGGACGGAGCATTGGCAGCTTGCCATGGGTGCGATCTTGTTGGTCGTGGTGCTGGGCACCAAAGGCGGCATTGCGGGCCTGGTCGGCAAGATATGGGGGGCGCGGAAATGAGCGTTCTGACCGTTTCAAAGCTGGTTAAGCGCTTCGGCGGATTGCTGGCAACCGATGATGTGTCACTGACGGTCGAGGAAGGGGAGATTCACGCGCTGATCGGCCCGAATGGCGCAGGTAAATCCACACTCATCAACCAACTTTGCGGAGAGTTGCGGCCCGACAGCGGGCGCATCACGCTGGGCGGGCGTGATGTGACGGGGCTTTCCGTGCCAGCCCGCGTTGACCTTGGTTTGGGCCGCACGTTTCAGGTCACCAGCCTTTTGGACGACGCCACCTGCCGCGAGAATATCGCCATGGCGGTGCAAGCCCGCGAAGGCCTGAATTTCCGCGTCTGGGATGCTGTAGCGGGGCGCGCGCGTTTGTGGGAACAGGCTGATGCGACCCTCGCGGGTACCGCCCTCGCAGAACGCAGCGCAACGCCTGTCCATGACCTGAGCCATGGCGAGCGCAAGCAGTTGGAACTGCTGGTCGCACTTGCCCGCAAGCCCCGGATTCTGCTGCTGGACGAGCCTATGGCAGGCTTGGGCCATGTCGAGAGCCAGGAAATGATCCTGCGGTTGCGCGAGATCGGGGCCGAAACGCCGATGTTGTTGGTGGAGCATGACATGGAAGCAGTCTTTGCCCTTGCCACCCGCATTTCGGTTCTGGTCTATGGCCGCATCATTGCCAGCGGCACGGTGGAAGACATCCGCGGGAATGCCGACGTACGAGAGGCCTATCTGGGCGCGGAGGATGAGCTGTGCTGAGTGTCGCAAATCTTTCCGCCAGCTATGGCGCGTCGCAGGTCTTGTTCGATGTTTCGTTCGACATCAAGGATGGTGAAGTCGTGACATTGCTGGGCCGCAACGGCATGGGCAAAACGACAACGGTGAAGACCATCATGGGCCTTTTGGGCGCCAAAGGCGGGCAGGTGCAGTTTGGCGAAGCGCCGATTGCAGGGCTTGCGCCGGAACGCATCGCGCGAATGGGCGCGGGGCTGGTGCCCGAAGGGCGGCAGGTGTTTGCCACGCTGACAGTGCGGGAAAACCTTGTCGCGACCGCCGCAAACCGGCTGGGGCGCAATGACCCTTGGGATCTGGCGAAAATCTACGAATTGTTTCCGCGGCTGGGGGAGCGCGCGGGCCAATTGGCCGGCACGCTTTCGGGCGGAGAGCAGCAGATGCTGGCTGTGGGCCGTGCCTTGATGACAAACCCGCGTCTGTTGATCCTCGATGAGGCGACTGAAGGCCTCGCCCCCGTGATCCGTACCGAGATTTGGCATGTGATCGAGAAGTTGAAGCGTCAGGGCCAGTCTATCCTGTTGATCGATAAAAATCTGGGCGTACTGAAACGTCTGGCTGATCGGCATTACATCATCGAAAAGGGGCGCACGGTCTGGCATGGCACCGGGCATGACTTGGACAATGACGCGGCCACGGTGCAAACCTATGTCGGGCTCTGATTTGCGGGTTGTCCTGGTGGGCTGGGGGGCGATTGGTCGCCGCGTTGCAGCCCTTTTGGCACAGCGGGCAGCCGCGGTGCAAATCGTGGCTGTTGCCGTGCGTGAAAAGGGCAGCGCGCGAGAGGATTTGCCGCAAAGCGCCTTGCTGATCTCTGCCCCCGAAGAACTGGCCGCTGTGGAGGCTGATCTGTTGGTCGAGGCGGCCGGCCGTGCCTCTGTTGCGCCTTGGGCGCGGGCGGGTCTTGCGCGGGGCTGGGATGTCGCGATTTCCTCGACCTCCGCGCTGACGGATGCCGCCTTGCTGGAGGAGTTGACCGCGCTTGCACGCGCCAAACGCGCGAAACTTCACATCCCTCCCGGTGCGCTCGGCGGAATTGATGCGCTGTCTGCTGCCTCGCGTCTGAGGCTGGAGACAGTGCGGCATGAGGTGGTGAAACCGCCGCTCGCGTGGAAAGGCACCAAGGCGGAAACCCTGTGCGATCTGGCCGGTTTGACCGAGGCCTTCACTTTTTTTGAAGGCACAGCGCGGCAGGCGGCAGACAGCTATCCGCAAAACGCCAATGTGGCCGTTATTTCGGCCATGGCGGGGCTGGGGCTGGACCAGACCACGGTCGCGCTGGTTGCGGACCCTTCGGCGGCACTGAACACGCATCGCATCTTCGCGA
>JBFHGI010000432.1:0-2885 GCA_041583175.1 Pseudorhodobacter sp.
CGCGCGGCGGGCAAGGGCAAGGGCGTGTGCATCATCCTCGGCCAGATAGTCGGCGACACCCGACAGCCGGGTATGGACATCGCCGCCGCCCAAATCTTCGGCGCTGACCACCTCTCCCGTGGCGGCCTTGACCAGTGGGGGGCCTGCCAGAAAGATAGTGCCTTGGTCGCGCACGATGATGGTAATATCGGACATCGCGGGCACATAGGCGCCGCCTGCGGTGCAAGAGCCCATGACCACGGCAATCTGCGGGATGCCTTTGGCCGACATGCGGGCCTGATTGTAAAAGATGCGGCCGAAATGGTCGCGGTCGGGGAAGACCTCATCCTGATTGGGCAGGTTTGCGCCGCCGCTATCCACAAGGTAAACGCAAGGCAGGTGGTTTTCCTCGGCAATCTCTTGCGCGCGCAGGTGTTTTTTCACCGTCATCGGGTAATAGGTGCCGCCTTTGACGGTGGCGTCATTGCAGACCACCATCACCTCGGCCCCCATCACGCGACCAATGCCTGCGATCACGCCCGCACAAGGAGCATCATTGCCGTAAAGCCCATGCGCCGCCGTGGCACCGATTTCGAGGAAGGGCGAGCCGGCATCCAGCAGATTGGCGACACGGTCACGCGGGGCCATCTTGCCGCGCGCGGTGTGGCGGGCTTGCGATGCGGCCCCACCGCCTGCTGCGGCCAGCGCTGCTGCTTCGGCCACTTGGTCCAGCATTGCCAGATGGGCGGCGCGATTGGCGCGCGCGGTTTCGGTATTGGGCAGAAAGCCAGAGTTCAACCGCATCACATGCCCCCCAAATCGCGCAAGGCCAGCGCCCGCCGCGCTGTCATATCCAGCATGCAGCCGGTGTAGATGTTGGACCGCATCGTGCCGTCAATGAACATCTGATATTGCAACCCGCAATCGGCGTCGCGAAAGGCAATCCACGCGCGCTGCGCCTCGCGCAAGGCGGTTTTCTGATCTGGTGTAATCTCAGCCATGCGCGCCTTGTATGCGCGGTTGAGATAGCCATCCCACACCTCGGTTTCGGCACTGGTGCATTGGCTCATGCCTTGGGTGGTAAAGCCGCCGGGCTGTTCCATGCAGATGCCCGAGGCCGCACCGATGCAAGAGGCATCCATACCCTCCCGCAATGCGGTGGCAAAACAACTGTCCACCTGTGCTGCGTTCACCTTTGGCACAAACTCCTGCGCCTGTGCCGCGCTGCCGATCAGCGCCAGAACCAATGCCAGTTTCATTGCGCCATCAACTCCCGCCCGATCAACATACGGCGGATTTCCGAGGTTCCCGCGCCAATCTCCATCAGCTTGGCATCACGGAACAGGCGGCTGACCGCGCTATCGGCCAGAAAACCTGCGCCGCCAAGGGCTTGCACGGCTTGATGCGCCTGCACCATCGCCTGTTCGGAGGCATAGAGCACGCAGGCGGCGGCATCCTGGCGGGTGACTTGCCCGCGATCACAGGCGCGCGCCACCTCATAGACATAGGCGCGGGCGGAATTCATCGCGGTGTACATATCGGCCAGTTTGCCCTGCATCAGCTGGAAGTTCCCGATGGGCTGGCCGAATTGTTCGCGGCTTTGCAGATAAGGGATCACCTCATCCAAGCAGGCCGCCATGATGCCGGTGCCGATACCCGACAGCACCACGCGTTCATAATCCAGCCCCGACATCAGCACGCGCACGCCCTTGCCTTCCGTGCCGAGCACGTTTTCAAATGGCACTTCAACATTGTCAAAGATCAGCTCGGCCGTGTTGGAACCGCGCATCCCCAGCTTGTCGAAATGCTTGCTGGTGGAAAAGCCTTTCATGGATTTTTCAACGATAAAGGCGGTCATGCCTTTGCTGCCTGCTTCGGGATCGGTCTTGGCATAGACGACTAGCGTATCGGCATCGGGGCCGTTGGTGATCCAGTATTTATTGCCGTTCAGGGTGTAATAGCCGTTCTTTTTCTCGGCCCGCAGCTTCATGCTGACCACGTCTGATCCCGCCCCTGCCTCGGACATGGCCAGCGCGCCGACATGTTTGCCCGAAATCAACCCTGGCAGGTATTTCGCCTTCTGAGTCTCCGTGCCGTTCAGCTTGATCTGGTTGACGCAAAGGTTGGAATGGGCGCCATAAGACAGCGAGACAGAGGCACTGGCCCGCGCGATTTCCTCGGTGGCGATGACATGCGCGAGATATCCCATCCCTGCCCCGCCATCGGCTTCCGGAACCGTGATGCCCAGCAGACCCAGCGCGCCCATCTCCTCCCACAATTCCGGGGGGAATGTGTTGGAGCTATCAATCGCGGCGGCCATCGGCTTCACCCGCTCTTGCGCCCAGCGATGCACCATTTCTTGCAGCGCGGCGATGTCTTCCCCCAGATCAAAGCGCATGGAGCCCATGAACATCTTGCATCCCTCCCCGGACGTGAATTGAACACTTGTTCAATTCATAAGCGCAAAGCCTGAGTCGGGTCAATCAGGAAGATGGGCCGGAAGTGAAAACGCCCGGCCCAAACAAGGACCGGGCGCAGCCTATGGTCGGGCTGAGCGCTTAGGGGCGCGGCGGCATCGCGGCTTGCAACGCGTCAAGGCTGATCCCCAAACGCGCCGCAACATGCGCAAGATCCGCCTCGCGCCCACCTTCGGCCTCTATCGCCATTTGCAAGGCGGTCACGTCACTGCCAAGGGCCGCCGCTGAGGCCGAGAAATCGGGCCGCCCACCGCCCGGACCACCGGCGCCGCCCAAACCGCTCGTTGAACCGATCCCCTGCGCCGCTGTGGTCGAGAAGTTGTCTTGCGCCACAACCCCCACCAGACAGGTCGGCAGGTTCGGGAAGCTGTCGCTGGAATGATAGTGATACGCCTCACCCGAGCCATCCGGCAAGGGGCCGACATGGCC
>JBFHGI010000433.1:0-2867 GCA_041583175.1 Pseudorhodobacter sp.
GAAGCGGCGCAGCTTGTCTTGCTGGCCGGGTCATTCTCGGACGGCAGCGGCGGTGGCGATGTGTTTGTCCTCGATATGGGCGAACCTGTGAAGATCCGCGATCTCGCGCAACAGATGATCGAGGCCGCGGGCCTGACTGTGCGATACGATGTGACGCCCGACGGTGATATCGAAATTGTTGTCACTGGCCTGCGCCCCGGTGAGAAACTGCATGAAGAACTGCTGATCGGCGAGGGGCTGCTGACCACGCCTCATTCCAAAATCCTCCGCGCTCAGGAGCGCAGTTTGACCGAGTTGGAAATGGCAACCGCATTGCGCGCGCTCCGGACGGCCGTTGCGACTGGCTCGGCCGCAGATGCGCATAACGTGATCCACACCTATGTCGAGGGTTTTCGCCCCCCCGAACAGGTTGCAGCGGCGCAATAGTCTACAGGAAATCTCTGCCTGAAGGCTTGCGTCATTGTGATAAGTGCCAAGCCTGACTAGAGTACCAGAAAAGTATGAGGCGCAAATGCACAATAAACCGAGCAAATCCCATTGGCGCAGCCGCGTATCGGCGCTGGGCGCGGGCGGATTGGCTATTGCAGGCGTTGCTTTTGCTGCCCCCTTTGCGATTGCCGAGGTCAAACCGTCGTTGAACCTTTACGGTGCAACGGGCCTGATCGACATGCCTTCGGGCGAAGCGCAACCTGACGGGCAGCTGTCGGTCTCAAGCAGCCATTTCGGTCCGATCAGCCGCAACACGCTGTCGTTCCAGATCACGCCCCGGATTTCCGCGAGCTTTCGCTTCACTGGCGTTCGTGACTGGAACAAGAACGCCGCCTGCCAGCCTTCCTGCACGACAGGGCTCGACCAGTTCGACACTTATTATGACCGTAGCTTCGACTTGCGTTTCAAGGCGCTGGATGAAACCAGATATCTGCCCGCGATCACCATCGGGCTTCAGGATTTCGCAGGTACGGGTCTGCAATCGGGCGAATACATCGCCGCAACAAAGAACCTGACTCCGAACCTCAAAGTCACCGCAGGCTTGGGTTGGGGGCGGTTGGCGACCTATGGCGATATCGGTTCCCCCTTCGGGACACGGCCCCCGATCGACATTGGTTTTGGCGGCAATTTCAACGCCAAGCAGTGGTTTCGTGGCCCCGCCGCGCCCTTTGGTGGTGTCGAGTGGAAGCTCAACGATCAGTGGACGCTGAAAGGCGAATACTCGACGGATGACTATGTGGTCGAGGCGGGCACGCGCGGTACCTTCAAACGCAAAAGCCCGTTCAATCTTGGCGTGGAATACCAACCGAGTGAATATTATCGGCTGGGTGCCTATTATATGTATGGCAGCACCGTCGGCATCGCCGGGCAGTTCTTCATCAACCCGAAAAAACGGCCCGGCGGCGGCATTGTTGACAGCGCGCCGGACCCTGTGAAACCACGGCCGAGCCGCAGCAGTGACCCGGAGGCATGGTCTGCCGAATGGGTAACGCAGGCGGATGCCGCGCCGATCCTGCGCGGCAATATCGCGAAACGCCTGAAAGACGATGGCATCGTGGTGGAATCGATCAGATATTCTGCTGGCACGGTGCAGGTCCGTATCCGCAACACGCGCTATTATAACAACGCGCAAGCGGTCGGCCGGACAGCGCGGGCGCTCAGCCAGACGATGCCCGCCTCCGTCGAAACATTCGAGATCGTGCCCCTGGCCAATGGCGTGCCGGCGTCGCGGGTAACCGTTCGGCGTTCGGATCTGGAGGAGTTGGAGTTCTCGCCCAATGCCATCGCTGAAATGGGGCGCCGGGTTGAGGTCAGCGGGCAAAGCGGGGCGGCGACCGGCTTTGATCAGGACCCCGGACTCTATCCGGACTTCAGCTGGTCCATCAGCCCCACGGCCCGTTTCCGCTTCTTCGACCAGAAAGCGCCATTCAAGGCAGATGTCGGCATAAAAGCAACGGGTCGCCTGGAGTTGCGGCCCGGTTTGGTTATCGCGGGCGAAGTCACGCAAAGGATCGCAGGCAACCTGAAAGATCGCCCGCCGCTGCCTGATCGTGGGCGGCTGCAACCGGTACGCTCTGCAGTTTACTTCTACGACAGGGACGGCACCACAGCGATTGAAAAACTTGCGGTTCACTGGCACAGCAAGCTCGGTCGTGATGTCTTTGGTCGCGTCTCGGTCGGTTATCTGGAGCGTATGTTCGGTGGCGTCTCGACAGAGTTGCTCTGGAAGCCCACCGGCAGCCGCTGGGCCTTTGGCGCAGAGTTGAACTATGTGAAGCAGCGGTCGCCGGACCAGCATTTCGGCTTTAATCTGCCGAGCTACATGTATGAAACGGACTCGGGCCCGAATGCGGGCGCAAGCAGTTATTCCACAGTGTCCGGCCACGTATCTGCCTATTACGAAATTGGAAACGGCTTTCAGGCGCAGCTTGATGTCGGCAAATACCTCGCAGGTGACATCGGCGCGACCTTCTCGCTGGACCGCGAATTTGCAAACGGCTGGCGCGTCGGCGCATTTGCGACCAAGACCAATGTTTCGGCTGCGGACTTCGGGAGCGGATCGTTCGACAAGGGCATCAAGGTCGTGATCCCGCTGAACTGGGGGCTTGGCACACCGACGCGAAATACCACCCCTGTCACACTTCGCCCGTTCCGTCGGGATGGCGGCGCCAAGCTGGAAGTGGACGGCCGGCTTTATGAATCCGTGCGTGGCTATCATCAGAATGGGCTGGACAACCAGTTCGGAAGGTTTTGGAAATGAGACTTGCGACTTTTCCGAAATCAATGCTTGCGGCATTGGCACTGATGTCCGTGGCCGCATGTGGTTCAGACAAGAACGATGCCGGTACTGGAACGGCTTTGAAAGCCGTGGCCACTTC
>JBFHGI010000434.1:0-2859 GCA_041583175.1 Pseudorhodobacter sp.
AGAACTGGGCGATCATGCGGGCGCTCTCGGCCGAGGTCGGCGCCAAGCTGCCGTGGGACAGCCTTGCGCAGCTGCGCCAGGCAATGGTCGCCGAGGTGCCGCACCTGGCCCAGATCGATGAGGTGCCCGAAAACGACTGGCAGCCGCTCGAGCCGGGCAAATTGGGCGACGCGGCCTTCCGCCATGCGGTGCGCGATTTCTACCTGACCAACCCGATCGCGCGGTCCAGCGCTTTGATGGCGGAGCTGTCCAAGCTGGCCCGCGACCGCGCTGCCGCGCCCCTGGCCGCGGAATAAGTGCGGGGGGTGGCCGTGATATCCCTGCCGGTCCTCGCTGCAAGCCTCGTGGCCTGCACAGCCCCGGAGAAAGCGCCGGAGGTCCCGTTCGTGCCCGTCTACCGGGGCATCGAGACGCGGCTCCTCGACGGGGACCTCGTGCAGTTCCACGTGGAGATGCGGGGGGCGCGGGATGCCTCGGATGTCGACGCCTATGCCGAATGCGCGGCCGCGCAATACGCGCTCATCCGTGGCTACGGATTTGCGCGCCACGTACGCACGCTGACGCGCGAAGAGGGTGGAATCTGGCGCGGCGATGCGATTTACACGATCTCGGCGGCGCTGCCGCGCGGATTGAAAACGATCGACGCCGAAGTGACGGCCGCCAATTGCGCGGAAAACGGAATACCGATGGTGTGAGGACACGGACCCGATGGCAGAATTCTTGACAACCCCGCTCGGCACCTTCGTGCTGATCCTCGCGCAGTGCCTCGCCGTGGTCGGCTTCGTGATGGTGTCGCTGCTGTTCCTCGTCTATGGCGACCGCAAGATATGGGCGGCGGTGCAGATGCGGCGTGGCCCGAACGTTGTAGGTATATATGGTCTGCTGCAGACTGTCGCTGACGCGTTGAAATACGTGGTCAAGGAAGTCGTCGTGCCCGCCGGCGCCGACAAGACGGTGTTCATGCTGGCGCCGCTTACCTCGTTCGTTCTGGCCGTCCTAGCCTGGGCGGTTATCCCGCTCAACGATGGCTGGGTGCTGTCGGACATCAACGTGGCGATCCTGTTCGTCTTCGCCGTCTCCTCGCTGGAAGTGTACGGCGTGATCATGGGGGGCTGGGCCTCCAACTCCAAATACCCGTTCCTGGGCTCGCTACGCTCTGCCGCGCAGATGATTTCCTATGAGGTGTCATTGGGTCTGATCATCATCGGCATCATCATCTCGACAGGTTCGATGAACTTCGGGGCGATTGTGGCGGCGCAGGATGGCGATTACGGCCTGCTGAACTGGTATTGGCTGCCGCATTTCCCGATGGTCTTCCTGTTCTTTATCAGCGCCTTGGCGGAAACCAACCGCCCGCCCTTCGATCTGCCGGAGGCGGAATCGGAACTGGTCGCGGGCTTCATGGTGGAATATAGCTCCACCCCGTATCTGCTGTTCATGGCGGGCGAATATATCGCGATCTTCCTGATGTGCGCGCTGATGTCCCTGCTGTTCTTCGGCGGCTGGCTCTCGCCCATTCCGGGTTTGCCGGATGGCGTACTCTGGATGGTGGGCAAGATGGCCTTCTTCTTCATCATGTTCGCGATGGTGAAGGCGATTGTGCCGCGCTACCGCTATGACCAGTTGATGCGCATCGGCTGGAAAGTGTTCCTGCCCTTGTCGCTGGCTTGGGTTGTGCTGGTGTCGTTCCTTGCAAAATTCGAAATTCTCGGCGGCTTCTGGGCCCGCTGGGCAATGGGAGGCTGATCATGGGTGAGAATCGCGCCATAGACTGGAACCGCGCCACCAAATACTTCCTGCTGGTGGATTTCATCAAAGGCTTCGGCCTTGGGTTCAAATACTTCTTTGCCCCCAAGTCCACGCTGAACTATCCGCATGAAAAAGGCCCGCTAAGCCCGCGTTTCCGGGGCGAACACGCGCTGCGCCGCTATGCCAACGGCGAAGAACGCTGCATCGCCTGCAAGCTGTGTGAGGCCGTTTGCCCCGCACAGGCGATCACCATCGACGCCGAACCGCGTGAGGATGGCAGCCGCCGCACCACGCGTTATGATATCGACATGACCAAATGCATCTATTGCGGTTTCTGCCAGGAGGCTTGCCCGGTCGATGCCATTGTCGAAGGCCCGAATTTCGAATTCTCCACCGAGACGCGCGAAGAGCTGTTCTACAACAAGGACCGCTTGCTTTCGAATGGCGACCGCTGGGAGGCCGAGATTGCCCGCAACCTCGAACTGGATGCGCCCTACCGATGAATGATGATTTCGCCAAGATGTTTTCGGCCATGATGGCGCAGGGGCAGGAAATGGCCAAGGCCTTCGCCCCCGCCATGGAAGGCATGGATGTGAAAGGGTTTGAAAAGCTCTTTCCCGCCATGTCGCCGGATATGCTGGAAATGTGGTTTGGCAAAACCTTCAACCCCGAAGGGCTGGATGCGCGCACGCGCCTGTTTGTGACCATTGCCGCGCTGACCGTGTTGGGCGCGCAGGCGGAACCGCAGATGCGCCTGACGATCCGGCAGGCCATGGCCGCCGGGGCCACGAAACGCCATATCGCCGAGGTGATCTGGCAAATGAGTATGTTCGGCGGCTTGCCCGCCATGCAAAAGGCGCTGGAAATTGCCCAGTCCGTCTTTACTGAGGATGAGGAGACAAAAGAATGAGCGTCGCCGATCTGGCCTTTTACGCCTTTGCCCTGACAGCCGTGACGGCCGGGGTTCTGGTGACTGTCTCGCGCAACCCCGTGCATTCGGTGCTGTGGCTTATTCTGGCCTTCCTGTCGGCGGCGGGGCTTTTCGTTCTGTTGGGCGCGGAATTCGTCGCGATGCTGCTGATCATCGTCTATGTCGGCGCGGTGGCGGTG
>JBFHGI010000435.1:0-2858 GCA_041583175.1 Pseudorhodobacter sp.
AGGGGTTTGCAGTCCAGGCACGCTATTCCGCCAGACTGCGAGGGTAGGAGATTGCAGCGCTGGCAAGCGCGATTAACGAGCGCTTTTGGAGCTGCCTCATTCAATCTGAGGGTCGACGAAGCGTAAAAGCCCGGCGACATCGCATTCCATCGCCTCTCCGTTACGCTGGACCACCCCCGCATCGCGCAGGGCTTGCAAGGCGCGATTCACTTTCGGGCGGCTGGCCCCCAGAACCGCTGCGATGTCGGATTGCTTGATTTCCAGTCGAAGCAAGGCATCGGGCGGCAAATCATCCCCGTGGATGTGCCGCAAGGTGAAGAGCAGGAACCGTGCCACCCGCGCTTCGAGGTTATAAAGCGCGATGCCTTCCAACTGTCCGGTCGTATCGCGCAGCATCCGGCAAAGGTAACGGGTGACAGCAATCTGCAGCCCCGGTTGCCGCTGCGCGATCAGGTCAAAGTCCCGTTTGCCGAGCACAAAGCCAGTGCTGTCGACAAGCGCTGTTGCCTCGGCCGAGCGCGGCGCGCCATCAAACAACGATAGTTCACCGAACACGTCGCCCGCTTCGGCATGGCGCAGGACCAATTCACGACCTTGCGGGGTGCTGACGGCAAGGCGAATACGCCCGCGGACCAGCGCGACCATATAATCCCCTGCTTCGCCGCGTTGGAACAAGGTCATCCCTGCGGGCCAGTCACGGCTTTGCGCGGCCTCTGCCACCTCTGCCAGAATGGCGCTATCCAGCCGCTCAAACAGCCGGAAAGAACGCCAGACTGTCTGGCTGGCCGGTGGTTTTGTCATATGGCGCCGAGCTTTCCGATTTCCCTTGATGAGTGTCTAGCCAGTGACCTCTGGCGGGGAAAGGAGAATATGACGCGGGCTGAGAGAGGGGTATTCTTTTGTTTTCTCTGGGAAAGGCGTTGTGTGCTCTGCGGTTCCAATATCTGCGGTTGTCGTAACGCGAGCAGGGCCCACAGTCCCCTAGCTTGGTTTGGTGGCCGGCGTATAGGTCACGCGAGGGGGGGCGTGGGACGCGCAATATCGGGGTTGTTCCAAGCAGAGCGGCTTAAAAGATTGGTGCTTTGACCTCTTGGAATCTGAAACTTCATTTCCATATACTTTAGTATAGACAGAGCGACTATTCTAAAGTATAGTTTACAAAGATAGAGCGGATGAAGTTTTTTCAGCAGGACAGGCCGACATTTACGGCATAACGCCCCTCCGACCCAAAGATGTCGGGGGGGCGATTTTCATTTCAGGGATGGGGTGTTGGGCTCGTTTCGTCGCGGATATTCCTGCGGCCGGGCAAGCCTGATCCGACAGAGCGGAAGCACGGCGATTCGCCTTGCTGTCAGCCGGAGGTGCCCATTGTCGAAGGAATCGCCCTGGTCGGTGGCCGCGAGATGCTATTCTGCGGCGACCGTGTTTTCGGCTTTTTCCACTTTCACCGCAGAGAACTTGAATTCGGGGATTTTGCCGTAGGGGTCCACCGCCGGATTGGTCAGGATATTCGCCGCCGCCTCGACATAGGCAAAAGGCAGGAACACCATATCCTCGGCCACTGCGCGGTCTGCCCGCGCCATGATGGTGATGCTGCCGCGCCGGGTCGACAGCCGCACATGGCCGCCCGGTTCCACACCCAAGGCCCGCAGGGTTTTGGGGTTGAGCGAGCAGTTCGCCTCCGGCTCTACCGCGTCCAGCACCTTTGAGCGGCGGGTCATGGAGCCTGTGTGCCAATGTTCCAGCTGCCGCCCCGTGGTCAGGATCATCGGGTAGTCGGTATCTGGCACCTCATCCGGGGCGATCACCGATGCGGGGGTAAACTTGGCGCGGCCCCCGGCGCGGGGAAAGCCATCGGCGAACACGATCGGCTGGCCGGGATCGGTTTCCGACAGGCTGGGATAGGTGACGCAGTTTTCACGTTCCAACCGGTCCCAAGTGATATTGGACAGCGATTTCATGTTGAGCTTCATTTCGGCGAAGACTTGGGACGGGTGCGTATAAGTCCAGCCCAGCCCAAGGCGTTTTGCCAGTTCGGTCGTGATCGCCCAATCCTCGCGCGCCTCGCCCGGCGGTTTCACGGCAGGGCGGCCCATTTGGACTTGACGGTTGGTGTTCGTCACCGTGCCGGATTTTTCATAAAACGCGGCGGCGGGCAGGATGACATCGGCGTAATTGGCGGTCTCAGTGAGGAAGATATCCTGCACCACCAGATGCTCCAGCTTGGCCAGCGCCTCGCGCGCGTGGGTGACATCGGGGTCAGACATCGCCGGGTTTTCGCCCAGAATATACATGCCCTTGATATGGCCTTCGTGCACGGCATCAAGGATTTCGGTAACAGTCAGGCCCTTTTCGTTGGAAAAGTCACCAGAGCCCCAAACCTCGGTAAAGGCGTTGCGGATGTTGTCGGAGGTGACGGTTTGGTAATCGGGCAGGAACATCGGGATCAGGCCCGCGTCAGAGGCGCCCTGCACGTTGTTCTGGCCGCGCAGCGGATGAAGGCCCGCGCCGGGGCGGCCCACCTGGCCGGTCATCAGGGCAAGCGAGATCAGGCAGCGGGAATTATCGGTGCCGTGGATGTGTTGCGACACGCCCATGCCCCAGAAGATCATCGCGGCCTTGGCCCCGGCAAAGGTGCGGGCCACATCGCGCAGGGTATCGGCGGGGATGCCGCAGATGCCTTCCATCTTTTCGGGGGCGAAGTTGGCAAGATGCGCTTTTTCAGCCTCCCAATTTTCGGTATAGGCCTCGATATACTGTTGATCATACAGCTTTTCTTCGACGATCACATGCATGATCGCATTGAGCATCGACACATCCGAGCCGGGGCGGAATTGCAGCATATGGCTGGCGAAACG
>JBFHGI010000436.1:0-2848 GCA_041583175.1 Pseudorhodobacter sp.
TCAATCGCCTGCTCCATCATCTGGATGACTTGGCTCAGCTTCGGATGACGCACGCCGATGCGGGTGGGGATCGACAGGCGCTGTGTGTCCTGATCGGTGCGGATGGTGGAATAGATCAACTGGTCGGCCACGGTATTGGCAACATCATCGCCGTGATCGGCCGAGATAATTTTCAGCATCATATCCAGGGAGGCCGTGCCCCCTGCCGTGCTCATCCGGTTGCCATCAATGACAAAGATGGAGCGGGTCAGCTTGACCTCTTCGAATTCCTCTAGAAAACCGTCCTGGTTTTCCCAGTGGATGGTGGCTTTCTTGCCGTCGAGCAGGCCCGCTTTGGCCAGCGCATAGGCCCCGGTGCAAAGCCCGCCCATCGCCACGCCACGCCGCGCCTCGCGCCGCAGCCAGTTCAGGATGCCCTTGGTCGTGGCCTTTTGCACATCAATGCCGCCGCAAACCAAAATCGTATCGTCGCGGTCGATTTCCGACAGCCCGATGTCCAGCGTGAACGCTGCCCCGTTGGAGCAATGCACCACGCCATCGCCTTCGCCCGCCAGCACCCATTGATAGACGGGCGCCCCGATCACACGATTGGCAATGCGCAAAGGCTCGATTGCGCTGGCAAAAGACAGCATCGTGAACCTGTCCAGCAGCAAGAACACAAAGCGCTTGGGGGTCAGGTCTTTGCTGACATGGGTGGCTTTCTTCGGCGGGACGGGCATTATTAACCTTCAGATCGATCTGCTGACCACCGAAACAGGAATTTACGCCCGCGACAAGGGGGGCAGCACGCCTTTCGGCCTTTGCATTCACCGTTGCATTGCCTATACCCCTTTCCGGTACCGCTAACTTTCGGAGAAGACCGATGACGCAAGCATGGAAAAAATCAGATTGGCGCAGCAAGCCTCGGGTGCAGATGCCCGACTATCTGGACGCCGCAGCCCTGAACGCCGTCGAGGCACAGCTTGCGAAATATCCGCCGCTGGTTTTTGCAGGCGAGGCGCGCCGGTTGAAGAAGCAACTCGGGCTTGCGTCTGAGGGGAAGGCGTTTCTGCTGCAAGGCGGCGATTGCGCCGAGAGCTTTGCCGAGTTTTCCGCCGACAACATCCGCGACACGTTCCGCGTGATGTTGCAGATGGCTGTCGTGCTGACCTATGGCGCGAAAGTGCCGGTGGTGAAGGTGGGCCGCATGGCGGGCCAGTTCGCCAAGCCGCGCTCGGCCCCGACAGAGGTAATCAATGGTGAGGAATTCGCCAGCTACCGTGGCGATATCATCAACGGGTTCGAGGCGACGCAGGAAAGCCGCATCCCCGATCCGAACCGGATGCTGCAGGCCTATACGCAGGCTGCCGCCAGCTTGAATCTGCTCCGGGCTTTCTCGACCGGTGGTTTCGCCGATATCCACCGCGTCCATAGCTGGACTTTGGGCTTTGCCGAGCATGACAAGGCAGAGCGTTACCGCGAGCTGTCCAACCGCATTTCCGACGCGCTGGATTTCATGTCGGCTGCGGGTGTCGATGGCGAAACCGCATACCAGCTTTCGAAGGTGGATTTCTACACCAGCCACGAATCGCTGCTGCTGGAATATGAAGAGGCTCTGTGCCGCGTGGACAGCATCTCGGGCCAGCCGGTTGCAGGTTCGGGCCATATGATCTGGATTGGCGACCGTACCCGTCAGCCCGACGGCGCGCATGTGGAATTCGCGCGTGGCGTGTTGAACCCGATCGGGTTGAAATGCGGCCCGACGACCACGGCCGAAGACCTGAAGGTCTTGATGGCCAAGCTTAACCCCGAAAACGAGGCAGGGCGTCTGACCCTGATCGCGCGCTTCGGGGCGGGCAAGGTGGGCGACAACCTGCCGCGTCTGATCAAAGCGGTAGAGGAAGAAGGCGCCAAGGTTCTGTGGTCCTGCGACCCGATGCATGGCAATACGATCAAGGCGGCTTCGGGCTATAAAACCCGTCCGTTCGATTCCGTGCTGCGCGAAGTGCGGGAGTTCTTTGCCATTCACAAAGCCGAAGGGACGGTTCCCGGCGGCGTGCATTTCGAAATGACCGGTAAGGATGTGACGGAATGCACCGGCGGCCTGCGCGATGTGACGGATGAGAACCTGTCCGATCGCTACCACACCGCGTGTGATCCGCGCCTGAACGCCAGCCAGTCGCTGGAACTGGCCTTCCTGGTGGCGGAAGAGCTTTCCAAAACCCGCGAGGCAGATCGCCGGATTGCAATGTAATCCCGGTCTGCATCTCGACTGGAAGGGCATCTTCGGATGCCCTTTTTGCATTTCGGGGGCGATTGATCAGCTGTCGGATTTGACCAGGCGGAGATAGGGAACGGACTTGCCTTGCCCGTTGCCGTCGTAGGCCCGCGCCGGTTCTGCAAACGCCATATCCTTTGGCCTGCGGTCAGCCGGAACCGTCAAAGGTGTGAACGCCCCTTCACGCGGCCATGGCGCGGGCTCGTCGGCCGTTTTTCGCGTGAGTTGCATAAGCGCGTGGCTGTTGATGTTGAAGCGGCGGGGGCTGCGCCCGATGTTGCCTTCCAGCGCGAGACAGCCCAAAGCGAGGCCTTGCGCGCCCCGATCCGACCGCAGCGGCAAGACCAGCAATCGCGCCTTCAATGCAGGCTTGGCAAATCCCCATTCGGCGGTCAGCGACAGGGTGAGAATCGCTGGTTTGTCGAAAACCTGCTCTAACGCGGTGGCCAGCCTGTCCCGCGATTCCGCGCGAAACAGGGCTGACAAGGGCATACCCCGCATTTCCATCCCCATGAGGTCGGCCAAACCCATGCCCGCGATACGGAATCGCGCAAGCCCCGGTGCAACCCGTTCCAAAAGAAATGCCGAGGA
>JBFHGI010000437.1:0-2846 GCA_041583175.1 Pseudorhodobacter sp.
CTGGCCAAGGTCGCGCAGCTGTTTGGTGACCCAAAGGCCGATGTCTGTAGCGCCTGCGATCAGGGTCGCATCGGGCATTGCCGTGTAGGACTGCGCAAGTTGGTCGAGGGTGGTCGGATGGCTGGCAGTGGGGGGCTGTCTGCCCCCCCTTCGGGCGCGGCCGTGCCGGCCGCACCCTCCCCCCCCGAGGATATTTGTGCCGAAAAGAAAGCAGGATTGGTTTCCTGGCGGAGCCAGTCGGGGACGGGAGCCGCCTCAATGGCTTTCGCGGCGCGGATGATCGGGGCGTAGCCGGTGCAGCGGCAGAGATTGCCCGCAAGTACGGTGTCATGATCTGTGCGCCCTGTCGCATGGGCGGCGACCATCGAGACCACGAATCCCGGTGTGCAGAACCCGCATTGAGAGCCGTGATGCTTCACCATTGCCTCCTGCACCGGATGTGGCGAGCCGTCGGGGGCTGCAAGGCTGTCGACGGTGCGGATGGCTTTGCCGTGAAGCTGGGGGAGGAACAGGATACAGGCGTTCAGTGCCTTTGGCCCGTCCTGATCTGTCACCATAACGGTACAGGCACCGCAATCCCCTTCGTTGCAGCCCTCTTTCGTGCCTTTGAGGCCGCGAACCTCGCGCAGCCAGTCCAGCAGGGTTTGGGTCGGATGTACATCCGACAGGCAAACCGGCGTTCCGTTCAGGTGAAACGCGATAGTCGTCATTCAAATAATCCGCCACCGTCTGTTACGTCTGTTTCAGAGGCATGCCCGCCCGATGCGGCGTAAAGCGGGACATGCGCCTTGGTCTGACCCTGTTCTGTTGTTCATCAAGCCGCCCCTCCGGGTCAATTGCAAACATAATCTTCCTTGAAGATACAGCAGGAGCTTTCGGATTTGCTTGAAAATGATGCAAGTGGTTTGAAAAGCAGGCGGATGAAAGCTGCAAAAGAAATCCGCCTCAATGGGTCGGGACGACTTTCCCCGCCCCATTTGCCGGTCTAACCTGCCAGGCATGACAGCACCCCGATTCATCCATCTGCGCACCCACACCGAATATTCCCTTCTGGAGGGTGCAGTTCCGCTCAAGAAACTCATTGGTCTTTGCACAGCCCAGAATATGCCTGCCGTGGCGGTGACCGATACCAATAACATGTTTGCCGCATTGGAGTTTTCGACGCTGGCCGCAGGCGCGGGGTTGCAGCCCATAGTCGGTTGCCAGATCAGCGTGGCCTATGACCCGCCGCAGCCGGGGGAAAAGCCACGTGCGCCTGCGCCTGTTGTCTTGCTTGCGCAAAACCAGGCCGGCTACATGAACCTGATGAAGCTGAACACCTGCCTTTATGTCGGCACGGGCGGGCAGTTGCCGCAGGTGACGGTGGAGCAGTTGGAGGCTCATTCCAGCGGTTTGATCTGCTTGACCGGCGGGGCCGAAGGGCCGGTGGGCAAGCTGCTGCAATCGGCGCAGATGCCAAAGGCGCGGGCCTTGATGCAGCGCCTGGCGGCAGCTTTCGCGGACAGGCTTTATATCGAGTTGCAGCGCCATCCCGGCGCGGGGGGGCAGTTGACGGAGGCCGAGCGCGGAACTGAGCGCGGTTTTGTGGAGATGGCCTATGACATGGGGCTGCCGCTTGTGGCGACAAATGATGTCTATTTCCCGAAAACCGAAATGTATGAGGCGCATGACGCGCTGATCTGCATCGCGGAAGGTGCCTATGTCGACCAGCAACAACCGCGCCGCCGTCTGACGCCGCAGCATTACTTCAAATCCGAAGCCGAGATGGCGACCCTGTTTGCCGATCTGCCGGAAGCTTTGGAAAATACAGTGGAAATCGCGCGGCGCTGTGCGTTCAAAGTGGCCAAGCATCCGCCGATCCTGCCGAAATTCGCGGATGATGAGGTGAACGAGCTGCGCCGCCAGGCGAATGAAGGTCTTCAGGCGCGGCTGGCCGTCATTCCACATGCGGTGAGCGTGGAAGAGTACCAGAAGCGGTTGGATTTCGAGCTGGATATCATCATCGGGATGAAGTTTCCGGGCTACTTCCTGATCGTTGCCGATTTCATCAAATGGGCGAAAGATCACAATATTCCGGTAGGGCCTGGGCGGGGCTCGGGGGCGGGGTCTTTGGTGGCCTACGCATTGACGATCACCGATCTGGACCCGCTGCGCTATTCCTTGCTGTTTGAACGCTTTCTTAACCCCGAACGCGTATCCATGCCTGACTTCGATATCGACTTCTGCATGGACCGGCGTGAGGAGGTGATTCAATACGTTCAAGGCAAATACGGCCGCGACAAGGTGGGGCAGATCATCACCTTCGGGGCACTCTTGTCCAAGGCTGCGGTGCGGGACGTGGGGCGCGTCTTGCAGATGTCCTATATGCAGGTGGACCGGCTGTCCAAGATGATCCCTGTAGAAGGCGTGAAACCCGTATCCATCACCAAGGCGCTGGCGGATGAGCCGCGCCTGCGGGAAGCGGCCAAGGAAGAGGTCGTCGAACGCCTGCTCAATTACGGCCAGCAGGTTGAGGGGCTGTTGCGTAACGCCTCGACCCACGCGGCAGGGGTGGTGATTGGCGATCGCCCGCTGGACGAATTGGTGCCGCTGTACCAAGACCCGAAATCCGACATGCCCGCGACCCAGTTCAATATGAAATGGGTGGAGGCGGCGGGTCTGGTGAAGTTCGACTTTCTGGGCCTGAAAACGCTGACGGTCATTCAATCCGCCTTGGATCTCTTGCGCCTGCGGGGGATTGAGATCGACATCTCGCTTATCCCGCTCGACGACGAAAAAACCTACCAGCTTTACGCCGCGGCCAAAACGGTCGCCGTGTTTCAGGTGGAATCCAGCGGCATGATGGA
>JBFHGI010000438.1:0-2843 GCA_041583175.1 Pseudorhodobacter sp.
CCCGCACGCGACAGGCCGGTAACGCCAAGCCGCACGACAGGTTCGAACAGGGCCTCGGAGACGCCGGAAACCGCGTTTTCAACGCTGCGGCTGATGCCGTCTGTAATATCGCCCAGCACCGCTTTGCCCTTTTCACCTTACGTCTTGGGTCAAGATAAGCACTCCGGCGCGGGGATCAACGGGGAAAGCACGGGAAGGGGGCGCATCGCCCTTGTCAGCCCCAAAGCAGCGCGGTAACGGGGGGCATGCCACGCTATGCGCTGAAAATCGAATATGAGGGCGGGCCGTTCAACGGCTGGCAACGTCAGGCCGAAGGGCAGTTGACGGTGCAAGGCACTATTGAGGGCGCTCTGGCCAAGTTGGAACCCGGCCCCCATACCATCGCCGCTGCCGGACGCACCGATGCAGGCGTGCATGCGCTGGGGCAAGTCGCGCATTGCGATATGGCAAAGAGCTGGGACCCGTTCCGGCTGGCGGGCGCGATCAACGCCCATTTGCGGCCCTTGCCTGTGTCGGTCGTGGCTTGTGCAGAGGTGGCAGATGAGTTCCACGCGCGGTTTTCGGCGCATGAACGGCGCTATCTGTTCCGCCTAGTGACCCGACGTGCGCCCGTGACCCATGACCGTGGCTTGGTCTGGCAGGTTGGCCATCCACTTGATCTGGAAGCGATGCGGGAAGGCGCGG
The DNA here is from genome assembly GCA_041583175.1 of Pseudorhodobacter sp. Taxonomy (GTDB): domain Bacteria; phylum Pseudomonadota; class Alphaproteobacteria; order Rhodobacterales; family Rhodobacteraceae; genus Pseudorhodobacter. The sequence goes on from JBFHGI010000438.1 coordinate 685, forward strand.
CCCATCTGATCGGGTCGCATGACTTTACCAGCTTCCGCTCCAGCATGTGCCAGGCGGCATCGCCGGTGAAAACACTAGACGAGATCTTGATTAGCGAAGTCGATTATCCAGAGGGGCGGGAATATCGCTTCTCTCTGCGCGCCCGATCTTTTCTGCACAACCAGGTCCGCTCGATCGTGGGAACATTGGAACGGGTTGGCGCGGGCAGTTGGCCGCCCTCACAAGTTGCCGAAGCGCTAGCTGCGAAATCTCGCAGCGCCTGCGGCCCGGTCTGCCCACCGCAGGGATTGTATCTGACCGGTGTAGGTTATCCGGTGGCCCCCTTCGCCTGACGGCAGCGCCTCGGGACACGGTGGCGGGGGCTGTCTGCCCCCCTTCGCCTTACGGCGAATTCCCCCCGAGGATATTTGTACCGAAAAGAAAGCGGTTCAGGTTTTATTAACCCTGCGAGAATAGGATCGGACCTGCGGTACAGGCTGGGAAGCCGATGACCGCCCGGAGAGAAAGCGCCCCGTCGCTGGAGGCAATCTGATACCGCTTCCCCGATGGGGTGCTGGACCGTCCCGCTTTCTTTTCGGCTCAAATATCCTCGGGGGTGAATGGCCCTCAAGGGCCAGAGGGGGCGCGAGCGCCCCCTGCTTCGGCATCATCCAGTGCCTCTCAGTTCAGATCTTTGAGCAGGCGACCGTGGCGGCGGATTTCGGTCAGCACATCATCGAAGCGGGTCAGGCCCCGACCTTGCAGCATCGGCAAGAGCTTCAGGAAAGCATCGGCGGTTGCCACGCTGTCGCCGATGGCGGTGTGTCGGGCTTCTTCGGGGATGGTGATCGAGAGGCGGTGTGTCAGCGCGTCCAGACTATGTTCTTCGTGCTGGCCGAAGATAACGGCGGAGAGCAGCACGGTGTCGAGGATTGGATTGTCAAAGCGTGCGCCGATGGCGGCTTCATGCCGGCGCAGGAATTCCATATCGAAGGGGGCGTTATGCGCGATCAGCACTGCCCCTTCGGCAAATTTGTGGAAGGCGCGTCCGGCGGTGGCGATGTCGGGTGCGCCTTGCACCATGGCTTCGGTGATCCCGTGCACAACCGTCGAGGCGGCGGGGATGGAACGACCGGGATTGACGAGCGTATCGAAGACCTCCGCCTCTACCCGCTTGCCGTTCACAATCCGCACCGCCGCGATTTGCACGATTTCATCGCCCTGCCCCGGCAAAAGACCGGTGGTTTCGGTGTCGAACACCACATAGGTCAGGTCGGCCAATGCCGCCTCGGCGATTTTTTCATACCGCGCTTTGCCAAGCAGGTCGAAATCATAGACCACGGCGCGGGCGATCGGTTTGGGGCGCGGACCCGCGCGGCGGGCCATGCGGACGGGAAGGCAGACGCTTTGCCTGCCATCTGCTTGCGTTTCGGGCCAGATATCGGTGGCATGGCCGGTCAGGACATGGCGGCCTGTCATCCCCGGCACATCCTCATCCAAGGGCGCATCGAGCCAGCTTTCCAAGGCGGCGACCCGCAAGGGTTCCCCCGTCCAACGCAGGCGCAGCAAGGCGTCGGTGCCATCTTCCACCACCGTCAGATCAAATACGCTTGTTTGGGTACAGCTTGCGATACCCAGCGTCACCCGTGCCAGCAGCGAGACCAGTTCGAACCCGTCACAGCGGAGCAGCAGCGGGGCATCGGCGGCTGTCAGCGTCAGGCCCTGCGCCTCCAGCCTTGCGCGCAAGCCGTCCGTCAAATCTGCGAACCGTTGGGGGGAGCGGGGGGAGAGTTCCAGCCGTCCCTCCTCTTGCCGCTGCGCAAGATCTTTCACAGCGATACTCATCCGGTCCACCTCGGCGCGCACGGCGGCGTCCATTTCATGCGGGATATCTGCACCTTCGGGCAGCACGGAAAGTAAAGTGCCAAGATTTGCCGCGGGGCGGCGCAGCCGGTCCAGCACCTCGGCCAGCAGGGCCTCGCGCTTGGCATGGGTGGCCAGATCGGCGGTCACATCGCGCAGGGTCAGCACATAGCCGGGGGCGGCATCACCGACATTGGGCAAAAGCCGCATACGGGCAGCAAGCATTTCACCGCCGTCGCGCGTGGCGCAGAGAAGGTCAGAGGCGGCATCGGCATCCTCGGCTTCAATCAGGCGGCGGTGCGCGTGGCGGATCGGGC
>JBFHGI010000439.1:0-2837 GCA_041583175.1 Pseudorhodobacter sp.
ACCAGGCCGATGGAGCCTTCCTGCGGCCGTTGGGGCGAATGGCGGATATGTGCGGGCAGCAGGAATACATCCCCTTCACGGATCGGCACGTCATAGAATTCACCGGTGCCGGTATCGTGGATTTTCAACAGCATATCGCCTTTGAGCTGGTAGAAAAACTCCTCCACCGGATCATCATGGTAATCGGTGCGCTTGTTCGGGCCACCGACCACAGTCACCATCATGTCGGCATCTTCAAACACCATCTTGTTGCCGACGGGCGGCTTGAGCAGGTGCTTGTGCTCATCAATCCACTTTTGAAAATTGAACGCGGCTAGTCTGGTCATGGTTTCCCCCTTTTGGGCATCATGGAAGAAGCAAACCGCATTCGTCAAATGCGGCACGGGTGCGGGCTTTTTCGCGGTCGGTGAGTTCGAGCAAAGGCGCGCGGACGTGCCCGCCCTTCTGGCCCAAAAGCTCTTGCCAGTACTTCTGGTGTGAATGCGGTTTTTCGGCAGGGCGGGTACCCTTCCACGCTTCGCGCACCCGTTCAAGGCTGGCGCTGATCTCGCGCGCCTTGTCAAAATCTCCGGCAAAGGCGGCTTGGGTGTAGTCGTGCATCCGGCGGTCTTTGGCCGTTTGCAGCATGTAGGGAGGAGAGGAACAGAGATAGAGTTGCCAGTTCATCTCGATGATATTGTCCAGCCATTCCTCCTCGGAGGCGGTGGAGACCAGAATCCGGTCTTTCGCCATCGCGTGCAACTCTTTGTACATCGGGCGCGGCACGGAATACTTGATCGCTACCACCGTTTCGATATCGGCCAAGCGATTGCACAGGCGCGGGCTCATCAAGTAGCCGGAATCAGGGTGGGACCACAGGGCCATGCCGATATCCACCTTCTCGGCAATCGTCTCATAATAGCGCATCAGGGTTTCGTCCTGCGCCTTCTGGAAATGCAAAATGGGGGCGTGCACCACGATGTAATCGGCACCGCAGGCTTGCGCATGTTTGGCCAGATCAATCACCACATCAAGGTTTTGATCGGAACAGGACATGATGGTTTGCGCCCGCCCATCGGCAGCCGAAACCGCGAGTTCAAAGTTGCGCTTACGTTCATCCAAGGACATAGCAAAGCATTCGCCCTGCTTTCCGGCCACGAAAAACCCGGCGATGCCAAGATCTTCGATCCAATGGTTCATATTGGCGCGAAACCCGTCCTCATCAATCGCACCATCGGCGGCAAACGGGGTCAGGCAGGCGGCCCAGATGCCGCGCATATGGGCAAAAGCATGGGACTTGGCGTCTTTGCGGCTGTATTTCATAGCATTTTTCCTGTGAGGGCGCGCCACAACTTTTCAGATGTAAGCGGCAGCGTAAGATCGGGTGTGTCGGCAGGCAAGGCATCCATAACGGCATTCAGAATGGCCGCAGGGATGCCGATACAGCCCGCCTCACCCACACCCTTGACGCCAAGCGGATTGGCGGGGCTGGGGGTCGGTTGGCTGAAAAGATTGATTGGTGGCATGTCGGTGGCGCGAGGCAGTGCGTAATCCATCAGGCTTCCGGTTTGAAGCTGGCCGTCAGCGTAGACCATCCGTTCCATCGTTGCGGCCCCGATGCCTTGGGCTGCCCCCCCCAAAAGCTGGCCCTGAACCAGCAATGGGTTGATGACAATACCGGCATCATCCACCCAAGTAATGCGCTCGATGGTCAGCACGCCGGTTTCCGCATCAATCACAACCTCGGCCAAGATCGCACCCGAGGCCCAGGCCTCGGCATCCGCTTCATGCCGGATATCGACTTGCAGGGAGGAGGCGCCAAGATGCGCCGCCAAATCACGCCAGCCCAACGATCTACCGCCACCATGTAGGCCATCCTGATCCGTTGCCACGGCGCTTGCATGACAGCCCAGAAGCGGGGCCGCCAGATCGGCGGCGCGCCCCAGCAGGCCAGAGGCCGCGCGCCACATGGCAGAGCCGCCTATCGCAGTGGATCGGCTTGCCAGTGCGCCAATGCCTTCGGGCGCAAGCGATGTATCCCCATGACTGACCGTCACCTGCTGCGGATGCAAGTTCAGCGCCTGTGCCACAATCTGCGCCATAGCGGTTTCACGCCCCTGCCCTTGCGCCGACGATCCGGTGATCGCCAGAAAGCTGCCGTCCTCGCACAGGCGCAGGTGGGCAGTTTCCCAGCCTTGCCCGCAGGGTTCGACGTAAAGCGCAAGGCCCAAGCCGCACACTTCCCCATCGGCGCGGCGTTGGCTTTGGCCTGCCCGTAACTCTCGGTAGCCGGTTTCAGCTTCAAGCCGGTCCAGCAAGCCCGGAAAATCACCTGAACAGGGCGAGTCTGGCCTCTGCTCTATGGCAGTGTTTGCATTGCGACGGCGCATGTCCATTGGATCAAGCCCAAGCCGCTGCGCCGCGCGATCCATCACCCGCTCCAATATCATCGCTGCCTCGGGCCGCCCCGCGCCGCGATAGATATTCAAAGCCGCCCCTTCACTGGTTTCCGCCACAGCGGTCACATCAAAGGGAATAGCGTAGGGGCCGGGCAAGATACGCCCTGCATTGCGAATGGGGGACAGCGCCGAATAGGGCATCCAATGCCCCAACGGAAAGGCAAACTCTGCCCGCAATCCGGTGGCCCGACCGGTTGCGTCAACCTCCAGTTCCGCGCGGCTGCTGGCACCGCGCCCTTGGGTCGCTGCTAAAAATTCGTCCGACCGCGTCGCGGTCCATTTCACGGGGCGCTGCAATTTATAGGCGGTGAAGGCGGTCAGGAAATCTTCGGGCATCACCGAGGCTTTACCGCCGAAAGCTCCGCCCACATCTGGCGCAATCACCCGCACAGCATCGCG
>JBFHGI010000440.1:0-2833 GCA_041583175.1 Pseudorhodobacter sp.
CGGCCCGTCATGATGTTGTCGAGCACCGACATGCCTTCGAACAAGGCGATGTTTTGGAAGGTGCGGGCAATGCCTTGGGTCGCCACCTGATAGGGTTTCATCGGCGGGCGCTTGGCCCCACGAAACCAAACCTCGCCTTCCTGCGGCACATAGAAGCCGGAAATGACGTTGAGCATCGAAGATTTGCCTGCGCCATTGGGGCCGATGATCGCGCGGATCTCGCCCTCGCGGATATCGAAAGAGATATTGGTGATCGCCGCAACACCGCCGAAACGCAGAGTGATGTTCTTCATCTCCATCATCACACCGCCGATCTGGCGACCGTCTGCGGTGGTGTAGCCGTCGTTTGCTTGCACAGTCATTCTGCGGCCATCCTTTGCGCGGGTGCCACGGCGGCATCGGCCAGCGTCAGCGTGGCCTTGATCGCGCCTTTGCGGCCATCCTCATAGGTGACTTCGGTTTCGGTGTAGATTTCGGACTTGCCGCCATAGAGCGCCGCGATCAGGTCGGCGAATTTCTCTTCGATCACCTTGCGGCGAACCTTGCGGGTGCGAGTCATCTCGCCATCATCGGCATCCAACTCCTTGTGCAGGATCAGGAAGCGGTGAATCTGGCAGCCTGCCAGCATCGGGTCGGCGGCAACAGATTGGTTCACCTCGGCCACATGGCCGCGGATCATTTCCAGCACGCGCGGGTGCTGCGACAATTCCTGATAGCTGGAATAGGCGATGTTGTTGCGTTCTGCCCAATTGCCCACCGCTGTCAGGTCGATGTTGATGAAAGCGGTGCAGAAATCGCGGCTTGCGCCGAACACCACGGCCTCCAGAATGGCGGGATAGAATTTCAGCTTGTTCTCGACATATTTCGGAGCGAACAGGCTGCCATCGGCCATTTTGCCGACATCTTTGGCGCGGTCGATGATGCGCAGATGACCGGTGCCTTCCTCAAAGAAACCGGCATCCCCTGTGGCAACCCAGCCTTCGGCGTCCTTGGTCGAAGCGGTGCTTTCGGGGTTCTTGTAATAACTCTCAAACGTGCCGGGGCTGCGGTAGAACACCTCGCCATTCTCGGCAATCTTCACCTCTACGCCCGGACTTGGCACGCCCACGGTATCCGCCCGCACCTCCCCATCAGGCTGCTGGGTGATGAACACCGATGCCTCCGTCTGACCGTAAAGCTGTTTCAGGTTGATCCCGAGCGAGCGGTAAAAGCTGAAAATTTCAGGCCCGATCGCCTCACCGGCAGTATAGCCGACGCGGACGCGGGAAAAGCCAAGTGTATTCTTCAAAGGGCCATAGACGAAGATATTGCCCAACCAGTAGGAAAACTTGTCCGCCCCCGACACCGGTTTGCCATCCAGAATATCGGGGCCAACGCGGCGGGCCACAGCCATATATTTATCGAACAGCCATTTCTTGAAACGGCCCGCGTCTTCCATGCGGATCATCACATTGGTCAACTGGCCCTCGAACACGCGCGGCGGCGCGAAGTAATAGGTCGGCCCGATCTCGCGCAGGTCGGTCATCATCGTTTCAGGGCTTTCGGGGCAATTAACGCAAAAACCTGTCCACATCGCCTGCCCGATGGAAAAGATGAAATCGCCCACCCACGCCATCGGCAGATAGGCCAGAACCTCCTCCCCCGCGCGTAGATGGTCGAATTCTGACGAGTTCTTGGAGGTTTCGATAATATTGCGGTTCGACAGCACCACGCCTTTCGGCTTGCCGGTGGTGCCTGATGTATAAAGCATCACGCAGGTCGAATTGTAATCCAGTGCAGCCGTGCGCTTTGCCAGTTCTGCCTCGAAGCGGTGATGGCCTGCGCGACCTTCGGCCACCACATCGGCCATCGCATTCATGCGGGAGTGGTCGTATTTCCGCATCCCACGCTTGTCGACATAGATCACCTGCTCGATATGCGGAACCTTGCCTTCGATCTCGAGGATCTTGTCCACCTGTTCCTGATCGCCGCAGATAACGAACCGGCTGCCGCAATGGTCCAGCACATAGGCCATCTCTTCGGCCACCGCGTCTTGGTAAAGCGGGACCGGAATGGCCCCGCACATCTGGGCGGCCACCATGGACCAGTAAAGCTGGGGGCGGTTGCGGCCAATGATGGCCACATGGTCGCCAGGGGCAAGACCCAAGGCCAGAAAGCCCATCGCCAAGGCGTTGATCTCATCTGCGGCCTGCGCCCAGGTCCAGCTTTGCCAGATGCCGAATTCTTTTTCACGGTAAGCGGGTTTATTGCCATGCGTAGCGACATTGCGCGCCAGCAGCGCGGGGATGGAGGCAGGGCCGGACGGCGCCTCTGATACTGTCATTCGATCCTCCCCGATCGAGGCCACGCTTGGCCGCTCTTTTCCCTATGCGGCGATTCTTGTGTCGCTGCCTTGGTCAACCATAGTCGTGGTTGGCAATGCTTGCGTGACTTTTTCGCAATTCTTTCGAATTGTAACAGGTCCCGATTGCGCCTTTTCACCGCCGCCCCATGGGTGGTAGCCAAGACAGCAAGGAGACGCAGATGGCCCCGACCCAAGACGCCCGCCCCGCAATGACCGCCGCCATGACTGCCGCCGGGCTGAACCTTATTCAGCAGGCCTTGTCGATCTATGACAGTGACTTGCGGCTCGCCGTCTGCAATCGCCGCTTTTCGGAAATGTTCAATCTGCCGCCGGAACTGGCCCAACCGGGGGCATCGTTTGAAGATACGATCCGCTTTCTGGTGGCGCGCGGCGAATATGGCGCGGTGGAGGATGTCGAGGCCGCCGTTGCGGCGCGGGTCGACGCCGCCCGCGCTTTTCAGCCGCATTACATGGAACGAGAGCGCCCCG
>JBFHGI010000441.1:0-2833 GCA_041583175.1 Pseudorhodobacter sp.
GGCGTGGGGCTCGGCAAGGCCGGTGGCGCATCGCGCAAGGGGCTGGGTTTTGGCGGCGGGTCAAAGGCCTGCGGCATGGTGGTGGGCATTTCAGGCTCTGCTGCCGTCTCTGGTGGCTTGTTCCAGTCATCGACCATTTCCGAAACGGACGCATCCGCAGCTTGCAGCGACACCAGATCTACCCCATCGGCACCAGCTGCAATGGCCCCCGCAGGCTCGGGCTTCAGGGCAAAAATGCCAATATGCAGGCCAAGGGCCACGACAATCGCCAGAACAGCATGAATCCGCCCGCTCATTCACGGCCACCTGACTGCGCGACCAGTTCGATCTGCGCGAAACCAAGGCCAGTAAGCCGCGGCAGTAGTGTCGCAAGCTGTGCGGCAGGCAAAGCTGCATCGGCGCGCAAGGTCAAACGCGGCGGCTCAGCGGTGCAATCGGTAAGGGCGCAATGCTCTTGCTGTGCGGCCTCCAAAGCTGACAAGGCCGCATCGTCTTGCGCGTCGCGATAACCAAGGCGCCCATCAGCGGCCAGGTAGAGCGTGAATTCCCCCTGCGCCTCGGCCTCGGTCTGGGCTTCGGGGGGCGTGACTTCAAAGGGTTCCGGCGGGGTCATCTTGGCCGAAATCAGAAAAAAGATCAGCAGCAGAAAGACCACATTGATCATAGGAAGCAGGTTTTCTTCTTTGCGGCGGCGTGGGGGATCGCTGAAGTTCATGGCTATTCTACCAGTACCAAGCGGGAAAACCCGGCGGCGCCCAAACGGTCCATGACCGCAACGAAGGCTTGCAGATCGGCCCCATCGCGGGCGCGCAGGATAATTGCATCATCCTGCGTTTCCGTCAGTCCGGCGAGCGCGTCAATCAACGTCTCTGGCGTCACTGCGATGCCGTTCAGCAACAAGCCATCCGCAACCAGTTCCACCAAGCGGGGCGGGCCGGAATATGCGCCACCGGAGCCCGCGACGGAGAGCGGCAAGGCGCGATCTATCCCAAAGCGCGACGCAAGCATGAAAAACACCAAGAGCAGGAACACCACATCGATCATGGGTGTCAGGTTCGGCTTGCGCCGTCTGCTGTCTGCACCAAAGCTGATCATTCTGCGGCCTGTTGCAGTCCAACGGGCTGCTGTGTGTCGTGTAGAATGCGGGTGGCGCTGTCTTCCATGTCATGGCGCAACCCGTCGACGACGCTTTCGAACCAGGTCAATGCGACGGATGCCGGGATCGCTACGGCCATGCCTGCGGCTGTGGTCAAAAGCGCTTCCCAGATGCCGCCCGCCAACGCGGCGGGGTCTGCCCGTGAACCGGCGTCTTGCAAGGCTTGGAACGCTGCAATCATTCCCGTAACGGTGCCCAGCAACCCCAGCAAGGGACCTATGGTCGAGGCCAGCTCCAACCCGCGAAGGCCAGCGCGCGCTTTCGCCAAAAGGCTGCGCGCGACACGGGCGGTTTCCGCCTCAACCGCTGTTTGGTCCAGTGCGGGATTAAGGCTTGCCGTCATCGCGGCATGGGCCAGCTTTGCACGCAGAGAGCGTCTGTGCGCCAATGCCGCCACGGCAGCGGGTTTTTGCCCCTTGGACCAAAGCGCCACCGCTGCCTCGGTCTGGCCGCCACCTGACCACGCCCCAAAGGACAGCAGGCGCAGCGTTTTCCACACAATCAACGCGACCGTCACGATAGAAAGGCTGGCAATCGCCCACATGGCCGCGCCCCCCATAGAGACGAATTCGATGAGCTGCGCGATGGCATCGTTCGATGGCATGGTGATTCCTTAGTTTTTCTGTCGATTATTTCGGGGCAAGCTAGAATTTCATACTATTTAAGTCAACTATTATGGCTGCGCGCTCAGAGGTGGTGCAGCACAAGCGGTTTCCCATCGATCTGGGTAACGCGCAGGTCCATGTCGTAAATCTCGCCAAGGGTCTGGCTTGTGCAGACGGCCTCTGGCCGACCCTGTGCTGCGATGCGCCCTGCTTTCAATGCCACCACATGATCAGCCCAGACGGCAGCGTGATTGATGTCGTGCAAAACGACGACCACGCTGCGCCCGACATCGCGAAGGGCGGCGAGCTGTGCCATGATGCGGCGGGCAAAAGACATATCCAGTGCGGCCAGCGGTTCATCAAGCAGCAGCCAATCGGCCCCTTGGGCAAAGGCCATGGCGATAAAGGCCCGCTGCCTTTGGCCGCCTGACAGTTCCTCTAGAAAGCGGTCGCCCAAGGCGGTCAAGTCCAACGCTTCAAGCGCTTTGTTCACGAGATCATGGTCTTGGCTGGTTGGGCGGCCTTGGTGATGCGGCCAGCGGCCAAAGGCCACCAGTTCACGTACCCGCAAGCGGCTGCCAACCGTGTTTGTCTGCGACAGGATCGCCATCTTACGCGCCAAGTCGCGCGTGGGGGTCTGCACCACATCTGCGTCATCGATGGAAATCCGGCCTTGTTGCACAGGTATCAAACGGCCGATCAGTGACAAAAGCGTTGATTTCCCGGCGCCGTTCGGCCCGATCAACGCGGTCACTTTGCCTTTGGGAATCTGCAGCGAGATATCTTGCAATATTTGCGACTTCCCGATGCGGTGGCTTAGGTTTTCAACACAGATCATCGCATTCGACCTTTCAGCAAAAGCCACAGGAAAAAGACTCCGCCCGCAAATTCGATCACGACCGACAAGGTGGATTGCAGGCCCAAGGCGCGTTCAAACACTGTCTGTCCGGCAACAAGGATCAGGGCGGCCAATGCTATTGCTATGGGCAAAAGGCGGGCGTGGCGGGTAGAGGGGGAAAGCTCATGCGCGAGGCCGGAGACGATCAAACCGAAGAAGGCCATTGGCCCGACC
>JBFHGI010000442.1:0-2825 GCA_041583175.1 Pseudorhodobacter sp.
ACTTTCGCCGTAATGCCCAGCAGATCCGGCGCGGTGACCTGCTCATCCTCCACCAAAGCAACGGAACGGAAAATCCCGGTCCGGCGTAGGCGTTCGGCGGCGTCTTCCAACTCTTCCGGGCTGAATTGCTCCCCTTCTGGCAGGCCTGCGATCTTGATGATGCGACGCAATTCCATACGTTCCTGCCCGGTGACGACCAGCGGGCCAAAGCGCAGCCTTGGACCGGCAGTCACTTTCAGGTCAGCCGACAGGGTGGCTGCGCGGTGATCCGCCGTCAGGTCTTGGCCGGTGACATCCGCTTTCGCGTGGCCCGCATTGCGCCAACCGGAAACGGCAGCGGAGGCGGCGCTGGAAATGACATCGCTTTCCGCCGCTGCGCCCGCGCGATACCCTTCGGGCAGTTCTGTCCCGTCCGCAAGCGGGGCCACCGCGGCCCTCGAAAAGGTGAAAACGGGGCCGGGCACCACATTGACCGTGATAACCCCCACATTCTGCGGGGCGTCCAAAGGCGGGATGGCCGCAGCCTCGCGCCCGTCGATGCGAATTTGGATGACGCCGGAATAGCGGCCAGTTGCATAGAGCGCGCCCAACAGACGGCCATATTCTGCCCGCGCGGCCGCGAAAATATCTTGCGCGTCGGTATTGCCTTCGGCTTGCGCGGCCAAAAGCAGCGATGCACCGCGCATGGCGTCGGTGACATCCTCATCGCCGCCTTCGACAGTGAAATCAATGCGGTCGAGAGCTTTGGCGGGCTCCATAACGGAGACTTGCGTGCAGATCGCTAGCGCCGCAACACCAAGGGCTTTCACGCCTGTTTTCCGCATTTTCGTCCTCGCCTCTATTCTTGTTGTTTTTCCCTATATCTATGACATTTTGATACAGGATACACAACGGAACGAAATCGTGGGCCGAAATCTGTCGGCAATATCAGGCCACTTTTTACATTCTGCTATGATAGTTTTTCGTGTTGAACTGCGCCCCGGAGGGCATGATGAAGAACAGGCTAGCCCTAATTGCGCTGACTTCAATTATCACAGGACCAGTTTTCGCAGAAAATCGGCCCTCTCCGCTCCAAAACAGCGATTTCAGGGCGCATTCGCTGCCAGAAGTCAGACTCGGCCAATTGCTGTTCTGGGATGCCGAATTGTCCGGGAATCGTAACATTTCGTGTGGCACCTGCCATCATCCCAAATTCGGCACGGCTGACGGGGTGTCCTTGTCGCTGGGCGAAGGCGGGCGTGGGCTTGGGCCTGCCCGCAAAGCGGACCCCGATAACCTGCCCGAGCAACGCATCCCGCGCAACGCGCCGGGCCTTTTCAATCTGGGCATCCTTGACCTGACCACGATCTTTCACGATGGCCGGATAGAGGCAGACCCGACACGCGCGAGCGGTTTCCGGACCCCGCTGGAGGATGAGATGGTCAGCGGCTTTGCCTCGCTTCTGTCGGCGCAGAGCATGTTTCCGGTGCTGTCGCCGGATGAAATGGCAGGGCATTATTCCGAGAACGAGATCGCAAAATCCGTGCGCATGGGCCAGTTGACCGGACCGGATGGCGCGTGGGACCGAATTGCGGCAAGGGTGGCCGCGATACCGGAGTATCAGGCGCAGTTTTCCGCCGTTTACCCCGAGATCGGCGAAGGCCGTCCCATCCATTTCACCGATATTTCCAATGCGATTGCGGCCTTTATCAGCGTCGAATGGCGGTCGGATAGTTCTCCCTTCGATGCATGGTTGCGCGATGAGGCCCCCTTGCCGCCGCTGGCTGCCGAAGGGGCCGGCCTGTTTTATGGCAAGGCAAATTGTTCAACCTGCCATTCCGGGCCATTGCTGACCGATCAGGGGTTTCATGCGATGGGCAGCCCGCAGCTTGGCCCCGGCAAGACCGAACGGTTCGAGACCCACCAGCGCGATATTGGCCGGATGCGGGTGACAAACCGGCCCGAGGATGCTTATGCCTTCCGCACCCCATCGCTGCGCAATGTCACCGCAACCGCCCCTTACGGCCATGCGGGGGCACATGCTGATTTGCGCGCTTTCGTTGAATATCATGCCGCCCCCGCCAGCGGACTTGCCACTTATCAGCAACAAGCCGTTCTGCCGGAGTTTGCGCCGAACAAAGCCGATTGGGCTTTGCTGGACGACACCACCGAGATTGCGGCAATGACAACAGCGCTTCGCGGGCCGGATATTGCCCTATCCGAAGACGAGGTGACCGCGATACTGGCCTTTCTCGATACGCTGACCGACCCTGCGGCTATTGCGGGCCGTTTGGGGATACCTGACAGCGTTCCCAGCGGCCTGCCGATTGATCGCTAGTGCTGGTCAGTCAATACGGCCATCGGGACCGAAAAAGACGCGCGCGCCTGATGCCACCTCGACCCAATCGCCGGGCGGCTTGCCCGGCCAAATCACGCGCACCTCAGCCGAACCTGCCGCGGCAAGTCCGAAATGTAGGGGTAAGGACTGGCCCGAGACATGGCCACCGCCCACCGTCACCTCGCGCGCGTGTACGCGGCCATTGGCCCGTACCTCCACCCAGGCGCCGACACCTTGGGTATTCCCGCCCGTGCCGCGCAGCGCAACCTCCAGCCAGTTGCCCGCCCCGACGGTTTGATTTTCCCAGATTTCAATCGGTACGCGGCGATTGACCACCACGATATCCAAACGCCCATCGGCATTCAGATCCGCTAGCCCTGCCCCGCGCGAACGCTCCATCGTGGCGATACCAGCAGCTTCGCCCGCCTCGGTGAAGTTCCCATCCGGCCCCTGCATCAGCAGATTGTTCGGGTCTTGCATCGCATTTGAAGGCATCTGATCGACATTG
>JBFHGI010000443.1:0-2815 GCA_041583175.1 Pseudorhodobacter sp.
AATCTCACCGCCATCTGCCGTTACGGCGGCATTGTTGGACATGTTCTGCGGTTTGAACGGGCGCACCGACAGCCCCCGCAGCCGTGCCGCCCGGCACAGGCCCGCCACCAACATCGACTTGCCGACGTTGGAACCTGCGCCCTGGATCATGATTGCGGGCATGGGGTCAGCCTTGTTTCGGCAGAAAGGCCTCCACCGCCGCGGTGGCGATGACAAGCGTGTTGCCGCTATCGGGGTTGACCACGTTCAAGCCGCCATGGGATGCCGTTACCGTCACCTTGCCGCGCGGCAGTTTGGACGCCAGCGCCGCACAATCCACCGCCTGCGGGTTTTGCACGCCCACGGTCACGCGCACCTCCATCTCCGAATGCGCAAGGCCGATCGCCTCGAACATCGGAATCGCGGAATGGCGGATCGCGTCTTCGATCGCGCGGGCGGCGGCCTTGGTATAATCTTGGCCGTATTGGTCGTTGCCCATGCCCATTTCAATGATGAAGCGCTGCATCTAGGCCCCCATCTCGAACGACACGGAAATCGCGGCATTGGCAATCACGGTAGGCTTGCCGCCATCGGCGCGCGGCACGTCCAAGCCGCCTTTGACCACCGAAACCGAAACCTGACCATAAGGAAACACCGCCGCCAGCGCCGCCGTATCCACCCGGTCGGGTTGCTGCACACCGATTTCCAGATCAATCAGCATCTCGGCCTTATCGCGGCCAAAGAGTTCGGCCAGATTGATCGAATTATGCCACAGCGCGTCTTTCACCGCGCGCACCGCCGCTTCGGTATAATCCTGACGGCGGAGCGATGTGCCCATGCCCATCTCGGTCAGCATGCGTTTTTTCATTCAGAACTCCACGCCCTTTTGCGCCTTGATGCCTGACCGGAAGGGATGCTTGATCAGCGTCATCTCTGTCACCAGATCGGCCAGTTCGATCAGCTCGTCCTTGGCATTACGGCCTGTCAGCACGACATGTGTCATCGGCGGCTTATGGTCGCGCAGAAAGGCCACGACCTCGGCGATATCAAGGTAATCATAGCGCAGGGCGATGTTGATTTCATCCAGCAGCACGAATTGAACAGAGGGATCAAGGATCAACTCCTTGGCCTTGGCCCAACCTGCCGCTGCCGCCGCCACGTCCCGCTCGCGGTCCTGGGTTTCCCAAGTAAAGCCTTCGCCCATCGCGTAAAACTGGCAAAGGTCGGCGAAATTCGCCTCGATCAGCCGGCGCTCGCCCGTATCCCACGCGCCTTTGATGAACTGGACCACCGCGCAGGGCATTTCATGCGCGATGCAGCGCAGGATCATCCCGAACCCGGACGAAGATTTGCCCTTCCCTGCCCCGGTATGGACAATCACCAAACCCTTGTCGCCTGCCTTGGTCGCCATGATCTTGTCGCGCGCGACTTTCTTCTTGGCCATTTTGCTGGCGTGGCGGGCGTTGTCGACGGGGGGCTTTTCTTCCATGGCGGCGGTCCTCTCACATTTGGCTGGTGCATCATTGGCACCGCTTGGCCAGCACTACAACCCAAGGCCGCGCCGCCTGCGACGTCAAATGCGGCACGCCAGCGCTTGACTCCGCCCAAGCAGATACGCCAAAGGTTCCATGTTGGTGCCCGATATCTGTCGGGTGAAAAGGGAATGTGCCAAGGTCGCCAACGCGGCCCCAAACACAGCCGCCCCCGCGACCGTGACCGGAGAGGTTGCCCAAATCCACTGGCGAAATGCTGGGAAGGAGGGGGAACCGACAGGGTAACCGCCCTGACATCCGCAAGCCGGGAGACCTGCCAGCCGAAGATGAGACGAATTCCGGGCGGGGTGCCCCGGTGTCGGGCGCTGTTATCAGCCCGTCCTTTGCCCCGGTCCGCCAAGATGTAAGGACCCGTTGTGACCGAACCGACCGCGCCGAAACCCGACCCCGCTAGTCTGCCCATGGCAGAGCTGCTGGTGTGTGTAACCTGCAAATCCGCAT
Source organism: Pseudorhodobacter sp. (assembly GCA_041583175.1). Classification (GTDB taxonomy): domain Bacteria; phylum Pseudomonadota; class Alphaproteobacteria; order Rhodobacterales; family Rhodobacteraceae; genus Pseudorhodobacter. Next base: position 1,974 of record JBFHGI010000443.1, read on the forward strand.
TGCCTGCCGAAACCGCGACGGCGGATGAAACCCGCCCCGGCGCGCAGCTTTTGGCTGCGCTGACCGAAGGGGCGGCCCCTGCGGGGGTGCGGATTCGCGCGGTGGAATGCCTGTCCAATTGCACGCGCGGTTGCACTGTCGCCCTGCGCGGCGGTGGGGATCGTTGGTCTTATGTCTATGGCAACCTGACGCCAGCACAGGCCGAAATGGTTCTGGATGGCGCTGCCCGCTATCAAGCCGCCGCGGATGGGCTAGTGCCGTGGCGCGAAAGGTCCGAACACTTCCGCAAGAATTGCATTGCCCGCATTCCCCCCCTGACCTTGCCCGAGGAGGCCCCGCATGTCTGATCTGTCCAAAATCCCGGTGACCGTGATCACCGGCTTCCTCGGTTCTGGCAAGACCACGCTGATCCGGCATTTGATGATGAACCCGCAAGGCAAGCGCCTTGCCGTGTTGGTCAATGAATTTGGCACCGTGGGGGTTGATGGCGATATTCTGAAATCCTGCGCCGATGAAAGCTGCCCGGTGGAAAACATCGTGGAACTGGCGAATGGCTGCATCTGCTGCACCGTGGCCGATGATTTCATCCCGACGATCGAGGCACTGATGGCCCTGCCGCAGCGCCCCGATCATATCCTGATCGAAACCTCCGGCCTTGCCCTGCCGAAACCTTTGCTCAAGGCGTTTGACTGGCCTGCGATCCGGTCCAAGATCACCGTGGATGGGGTGATCGCGCTGGCCGATGCCGAGGCCGTGGCCGCTGGCCGCTTTGCGCCGGATGTGGCGGCGGTGGATGCCCAGCGCGCCGCCGATGACAGCATCGACCACGAAACCCCGCTGTC
>JBFHGI010000444.1:0-2814 GCA_041583175.1 Pseudorhodobacter sp.
GTCAGGAACCGTATATCCTCGCGACGCTTGGTGCTGTCGCCAATTCCGCCATCTTTCGGCATGGTATCCTCCCCTTGATGCGGTGCGTTAAGAACGCCGCATAATCTGTTGAATATATGTGTTATTCAGCCGGAACAGCCTGACCGGACGCTGCCATCACCGCCTTGACGATGTTATGGTAGCCGGTGCAGCGGCAGATATTGCCTTCAAGGTAGTGGCGCACCTCGGCTTCGGACGGGGTCGGGTTTTCGGCCAGAAGTGCTGCCGAGGACATCACCATACCCGGTGTGCAAAAGCCGCATTGCAGCCCGTGATGATCCTGAAACGCCTGTTGAATGGTGCCAAGGCTGCCATCGGCATTGGCCATGCCTTCGATCGTGGTCACGTCCGCGCCTTCGACATCCTGCGCAAAGACGGAACAGGATTTGACCGCCTTGCCATCCACATGCACCACACAGGCCCCGCATTGCGAGGTGTCGCAGCCGATATGGGTGCCCGTCAGCCCCAGCCCTTCGCGCAGATAGGCGGCCAGCAGCGTCCGGCCCTCCGTCTCAGCCGAGACGGCTTTACCGTTCACAGTCATCGAGGTTTTCGTCATCGGTATCCTCCCTTGGAACTCCGTTTCGAGATTGGTTAACTGACCAGACGTTTCAGCCAGCCCTTCTTTTTGGTTTCAACATCGCCAGCGTCGGTCTCTGCCGTTGCTTCCGCCTCCGGTTCGCCTTCAATGGCTTGCTGGAAGCGGGTAAAGAATTCATCGGCCATCTTCTTGGCAAAGCCGTCGATGATGCGGCTGCCAAGCTGCGCCAGCTTGCCGCCGACATTGGCTTCCACGTCATAGGTCAGCAGTGTGCCAGTCTCAGAGGGGGCAAGCGTCACATCGGCGCCGCCCTTGGCAAAGCCCGCAGGACCACCCTTCCCCTCGCCCGAAATGCGCAAGGACTGGTTCGGGACCATATCCGACAGCGTGACCGCCCCGGTAAACCGCGCCTTCACCGGACCGACTTTTTGCACGACGATAGCTTCAAACCCCTCTTCGGGGTTGCCTGTCATGCTTTCACAGCCAGGAACGCAGGCTTTCAGCACATCCGCATCCAGAATGGCCGCCCAGACTGTCGCCACATCGGCCTTGATTTCGCGTTGATCGGATAGTTTCATGCGTCCCCCCGTTTTGTCACTTGCAATAGCCTAGCCCTAGATCACGCCGCAGCGCTATGTGACCTTGGTCGTAATCCGCCAAGTTTTACAAACCTGCGCCAGTGGCGAAAGCCGCTGTCAGGAATTTTTGCACTGCGCGGGCGTCAATCGGCTTGGCAAGCCGGCTCAGCCCCGCCAAATCCGGTGCAAGCGCAGTCTGGCCGATCACGGCGGTTGGCAGCGGGCCTAAGTACTGTTGAAAGTCTTGCAGCAGCGTAAACCCATGCTCCGCCACCGGCAGGTCCAGCAAAACAGCATCGGGGGTGATGCCAATCTCGGAAATCAGCGCCAGCGCATCGCCCATGGTTTCGGTGTCCAGCACGCTGATCCCCCATTTTTCCATCAGCATCGACAAGGCGCGGCGCAGATCGGGATCTGGTTCCACCAACAGCACGATTTTATTCTGTAAGGCCGAATGGGGAGGCGCGGGTTCGGGGTGCGGCGGCGCTGGCGGCACAGTCAATGGCAGTTGCAACAAAAAGCAACTGCCGCGGCCAAGACGTGAATTCAGCCCGAGCGGATGGCCCAGCAACGCTGCCGCGCGTTCCACAATCGCAAGGCCAAGCCCCATGCCTTCAGAGGCAGAGGCGCGGGCATTCAGGCGGTGAAACTCTTGAAAAACCGCCTCCTGATCATCTTCGGCGATACCGGGGCCGGTATCCCAGACCTCCAGCTGAATCATGCGGCCGCGCGGGCGTGCGCCGATCAACACGCCGCCTGTGGTCGTATAGCGCAAGGCGTTGGAGATCAGGATTTGCAGGATGCGGCGCAGATAGCTCGGGTCTGACATTACCCGCGCCTGCACCGGACGCATTCGGAACCGCAAGCCCTTGGCCTGTGCCAACGGGGCGAATTCAGCACCGAGTTGGGTCAGCATCGCGCCAAGGTCAACCGGGCCCTTGGAAACAGCCGCTTTGCCACTGTCGAGGCGCGAGATATCCAGCAAGGCGCCCAGAATCCCATCCACGGAGTCCAGCGCATTCTGGGCCTTGACCAAGGCATCACGGGTGTCGCTGGCAAGCGTGTCACTTTCCGCAGCCGCCACGAACAGCCGCGCGGCGGACAGAGGTTGCAGCAGGTCATGACTGGCCGCTGCCACAAAGCGCGCGCGGGTGGAATTTGCCCGCTCTGCCCGCAAAAGTGCATCTTCCAACTCCATCGTGCGCTCGGTCACGCGGGCTTCCAACGTCTCATTCGCGCGGCTGAGTGCGGCAATGGCATGGCGCTCGGCGGTAATATCGGTGAAGGAAATCACGAAGCCGCCATTGGGCATTTCCTGGGCATAGACATCAAGAATATGGGCCTGTGCCTGCCCCCGATGGACCGTAAACCGCAAGGCGGCACGCGGCGAGGGGGTGGCCGCCCATTCCGCCACTGCCGCGCGCGAGGTTTCGTGAAACTTGGCCTCGGCGGCGAAACGGTCCAGCAGCCCGTCGAAAGATGCCCCCAAACGCAGCCGCGGCAATGGGATCCCCAACAGGCTGCCAAGCTTTTGATTCCAGCCAACAAGCCGTTGATCGGCATCGAATATGCAGACGCCTTGGTTGAGGTGTTCCAGCGTGGCGCGGATCAGTTTGGCCTGCGCGTCCAGCATCTTGCCGCGTTCCTGCCGCTCCA
>JBFHGI010000445.1:0-2811 GCA_041583175.1 Pseudorhodobacter sp.
GCCCGAAATTACCGCGATCCGCCTGTGTGATGCCGAACAGCTTGGCCACCACCGTCGCCACGCCGTTGAAATGGCCGGGACGATGCGCGCCTTCCAACGGGCCGGACACGCCCGACACCGAAACCTTGGTCGCAAAGCCATCGGGATACATCTCGGTCGGCGCAGGCACAAAGACCACATCCACCCCCAAAGGCGCCAGAAGTGCGGTATCGGCGGCCTCTGTCCTTGGGTATTTCGCCAGATCTTCCAGATTGTTGAACTGTTTGGGGTTGACGAAAATCGTCACGATCACCCGCTGACACTCGGCTTGCGCCGCGCGCACAAGGCTCAGATGCCCCTCATGCAGCGCGCCCATGGTCGGCACCACACCGACCACCTCGCCCGCGGCTTTCCACTTGGCCACGACAGCGCGCAGCGCAGCAATCTCGCGTATTAATTGCGGTGTCACTTTTTGCCACCTTTGGCGGGAAGCTCATCGGGAAAGGAATGTTCCGCCCCCGGAAAGCTGCGCGCGCGCACCTCGGCGGCATAGCCCGCAATCGCCTCGGACGCAGCCTCACCCAGATTGCCAAAGCGTTTCACGAATTTCGGGCGGAAATCGGTGAACAGGCCCAGCATATCATCCACCACCAGAATCTGCCCGTCACAGCGCGGCCCCGCACCGATCCCGATCGTCGGTATGGTCAGCGCCTGCGTGATCCGCGACGACAGGCCTTCCGGCGTTTTTTCCAGCACGACCGAGAAGGCCCCTGCCGCCTGCACCGCCTCGGCATCTGCCATCACACGCGCCGCCTCATCGGCGCGGCCCACGACCTTGTAGCCGCCCAGCGTGTTCACCGCCTGCGGCGTCAGGCCGATATGCGCCATCACCGGCACGCCGCGCGCCGTCAGAAAGGCAATCGTCTCGGCCATATGCTGCCCGCCTTCCAGCTTGATCGCAGGTGCGCCGGTTTCGCGCATCAATCGGCTGGCATTGCGAAAGGCCTGCTCCGGCCCTTCCTCATAGCTGCCGAAGGGCATGTCGATCACCGCCATTGCCTTTGTATTGCCCCGCATGACGGCCTGACCATGCAGGATCATCATCTCCATCGTCACCCCAAGGGTCGAGGGCAGGCCGTGCAGCACCATGCCAAGGCTGTCACCGACCAGAACCACATCGCAATGCGGGTCCACCAGACGGGCAATCGGGGTGGTATAGGCCGTCAGACAGACCAGCGGCTCCCCACCTTTGCGGGCCAGAATATCGACCGGAAGGGTCGGGCGAACGGGGGTGTTGACGCTCATGTCTCTCTTGCTCTCCCTCAAGAGGAATGTTTCCGCCTTATACCGCCCTGCCCCAAGGCGCACCAGCAAGAATATTGCGCGACGCTGCGACGCCTTGCTTTGCGCTTGACCTTCACGCCCGCAACACGTTGACTTTGCAAGAACACATAGAAGGACGCGAACCCGATCATGCCGCAAGCCCCTCTGATTCTGCCTCTGTCGTGGGATGGTATCCCGCCCGAAACGGAACGCCCCGCGCCGGAAAAACTGTTGGCGGGCGATCCGGTGCACACCACCTGGAATATCGAGGATCGGGACGGGCTCTATTGCGGCATCTGGCAATCCACCCCCGGCAAGTGGCGCGTGTCTTATGCCGAGTGGGAATATATCCGCATCCTGCAAGGCGTTTCGGTGCTGACAGGGGCCGACGGCAAAGCCGTGACCTTGCGCGCGGGCGACAGTTGGATCATCCGCCCCGGTTTTGAAGGGACGTGGGAAGTGCTGGAAACCACCGTGAAAGACTATGTCATCCGGCTGTGAAGGGTAACGCGATGCGCAGTATCGGAATGGGCTTTGCTTCGCTTCTGCTCGGGGCCGGTATCGCGCTGGCAGAGCCTGCGACAATCACGGCCGAGGCTCCGGAGGTCATGGTCGAGGTCTTGCAATCGCTGGGCTACCGTGCCGAGCTGACCAAGGACGGCGAAGGTGACCCGCTGATCCGTTCGGCTGCGAGCGGCTTGAAATTCGGGATTTACTTCTATGGGTGCGAAGCGGGGAGCCGTTGTACCACCGTGCAGTTTTACCTCGGGCTGGAACTGGGCCGCACAGTTGCATTGAGTGAACTGAACGACTGGAACCGCAATAAACGCTTCGGCGTCGCAGTGCTGGACACTGACGGCGAACCCTATTTGAAACTGGATCTGAATCTGGATTATGGCGGCATCACCACCCCCGCCTTCGAGGACAATCTGGAACTGTGGGAACGCCTGATGGCCGATTTTGCCGAGCATTTGCAGTTCAACGAACCGCTCTCGCCGCAAGAAAAAGCGGCCCCGCCTGCGGGACCGCTGAAAGACTTGTGAAGCTGGGGCTTACAGCGGCACGTTGCCTGCGTCGGAATCAGCCAGCGAGCTATCCACCGTATCGTCAAAAACCGGCGGCGGATCGTTGGCAATCGCCTCCTCGCTGTAAATCAGTTCCGGATCGACGCGGCGGGCCGGAACCTCGATCCCGCGATTGAAGTTCTCCGGATCAACCCGCAGCGATTCCGCCTCGGAACGCACATGGACACGCGTGCCGATCGGCACCATCTCATAAAGCGCGATCACATCATGGTTGAACATGCGGATACAGCCGGCCGAACTGGAGTTTCCGATCGAGTCCAGCGCGTTGGTGCCGTGAATCCGGTAATAGGTGTCCCGCCCACCACGGTACAGATACAGCGCGCGCGCGCCCAAGGGGCTGCGCAACCCGCCGCGAATACCGCGCGCGAAGGGGCCATAGATTTCGGGCTCGGTGCGCAGCATGTTCTTGGTCGGCGTCCAGCCC
>JBFHGI010000446.1:0-2799 GCA_041583175.1 Pseudorhodobacter sp.
GAACTCGTCGCCCGCATGAAGGCCGGAAGCGTGCGCCCCGATATCGTCACCGACCAGACCTCGGCGCATGATCCGGTGCATGGCTATCTGCCACAGGGCTGGACCGTGGCCGAATGGCGCGCGAAACAGGAAACCGATCCGAAAGCCGTCGAAAAAGCCGCGCGGGCGAGCATGAAAACCCATGTCGCCGCAATGGTGGATTTCTGGAATGCCGGCGTGCCGACGCTCGATTACGGCAATAACATCCGTCAGGTCGCACAAGAGGAAGGGCTGGAAAACGCTTTCGCTTTCCCCGGTTTCGTGCCGGCCTATATCCGGCCCCTGTTCTGCAAAGGCATCGGCCCGTTCCGCTGGGTGGCGCTGTCGGGCGACCCCGAGGATATCTATAAAACCGATCAGGCGATGAAGGAACTCTTCCCGGAAAATGAACATCTGCACAACTGGCTCGACATGGCCCGCGACCGCATCGCCTTCCAGGGCCTGCCCGCACGGATCTGCTGGATCGGGCTCGGAGATCGCCACAAAGCCGGGTTGAAATTCAACGAGATGGTCGCAAGCGGAGAGCTCAAGGCGCCCGTCGTCATCGGGCGCGACCACCTTGATTCGGGCTCCGTCGCCTCGCCAAACCGCGAAACCGAGGCGATGATGGATGGCTCCGATGCCGTGTCTGACTGGCCTTTGCTCAATGCGCTGCTCAATTGTGCATCGGGGGCCACTTGGGTCAGTTTGCACCACGGCGGCGGCGTCGGCATGGGTTTTTCTCAACACTCCGGCATGGTTATCTGCGCGGATGGCACCGAAGACGCCGCCCGCCGCCTGAACAATGTTCTTTGGAACGACCCCGCAACCGGCGTCATGCGCCACGCCGATGCGGGCTACGACATCGCAATCGACTGCGCGCGCGACCATAACCTCAACCTGCCGGGAATACTGAAATGAGCCTGATCCATAAATTCCCGCTTTCTTTTCGGTAAAAATATCCCACGGGGGGCAGGACCTTTGCAGCGCAAAGGGCCGTAGGGGGGCGTGAAGCCCCCCGTTGCCCCAGCCAGAACCAGAACCACGCTATCAACAAGGAGAGACGTCATGAAAAGAAGAAACTTCCTCACCGCTGCCGCGACAGTCGGGGCCGCAAGCCTCGCTGCTCCTGCCATTGCGCAAGACGTGCGCAAATGGAAACTCGTATCGGCCTGGCCGAAAAACCTGCCCGGCCCCGGTGTGGCCGCGCAAATGCTGGCCGACCGCATCACGGCCCTTTCGGGTGGCCGCATCGAGGTTGAGCTTTTTGCCGCTGGCGAAATCGTTCCGGGCAATGGCGTGTTCGATGCTGTTGGCGAAGGCACCGCCGAAATCTACCACGCGGTTCCAGCCTATTGGGGCAGCAAGTCCAAGGGCATCCTGCTGTTCGGCAGCCAACCTCTGGGCCTGACCGCGATCGAGCAACATGGCTGGATGCTGCAGGGTGGTGGCCAGGCACTTTACGATGAAATGTATGCGCGCTTTAACCTCAAGCCGTTCCTCGCTGGCAACTCCGGTCCGCAATGGGCGGGCTGGTTCCGCAATGAAGTAACCTCGCTCGATGACCTCAAGGGCCTGAAATACCGGACCACGGGTCTGAATTCCGAAGTGATGTCCAAGCTCGGCGTCGCGGTGGAGGCGATGTCTGGCCCCGCGATGTTCCAGGCCTTGCAATCGGGCGCGCTGGACGCGGGTGAGTTCATTGGACCGTGGAGCGATAGCGCCTTGGGCTTCTATCAGGTCGCCAAGAACTACTACGGCCCCGGCCCGGGTGAGCCGTCGTCGGCCGAGGAATGCGGCATCAACCTCGACGCCTGGAACGCGCTGCCGGATGACCTGAAGCAAGCGGTCGAGGCGGCTACGCAGTCGATGTATAACCCGGTCCTGACCGAGTATAACACCAAGCACGCGCTGGCTTTGCGGTCTTTGGTATCCGAGCATGGTGTCACGGTGCGCGAATGGCCCGAGGAAATCACTATCGCCATGGGCAATGCCATGGGCGAGGTGATTGCCGAGTTGCGCGCCTCGGATGACGATCTGGTCAAACGCATCACCGAAAGCTTCCTTGAGTATCGCAAGCTGATGGTGGAATACATGCCTTGGGCTGATAACGGCCAGATGAACGCGCGCAATCTGGCGTTCAACTACGGCGAATAATAGCGATACGGCCCCCGCATCTGTCGGGGGCCGTCATCCACTTCAAGGGGCAGGGCATGGAACGGTTTGCAGATAAGCTGGACGCGGTCAATCGCGCCGTGGGCGGCGTGGTGATGTGGACGGCCCTTGCGATGGTGCTGGTGCAATTCGGCATCGTATTATTGCGCTATGTCTTTGGCTTCACGTCGATTTTCATCAATGAATCCGTGCTCTACCTGCATGCCTCGCTGTTCATGCTGGGCGCTGGCTATACGCTTCTGGTGGGGGGGCATGTGCGGGTTGATATCTTCTATTCCCCGATGACACCGCGCGGCAAAGCGATGATCGATATTTTCGGTCATCTTTGCCTGATGCTGCCATCGCTTGCGATCTTGCTCTATTATAGCTGGCCCTCGGTCCGCCGCGCCTGGTCCATTCTGGAGGGGCCGATTTCGGTCGGGGGGGTGCCTGCCTCCTTCCTGCTCAAATCCCTGATCCCGGCCTTTTGCGTCTTGCTGCTGGTGCAAGGTCTATCGGCCCTTATTCGCGATGTGATCCGGCTTGGGGGTGAGAAATGACCCTGCCGCTTGATCTGATCATGTTTGCCGCCCTGATCGTCGTGATCCTGATGGGCTACCCGGTTGC
>JBFHGI010000447.1:0-2792 GCA_041583175.1 Pseudorhodobacter sp.
AGACCATGCTGTTGCGCAGGCCGATGCGGCGGCAAATCCTTGGTGCGATCAGCCCGCCCAGGACGCTGCCAATGGCGCCAGCGGTCATCAGCAATCCGGTGCCGATGGCATCCAGATGCAGCACCTCCTGTGCGTAAAGCACCAGAATTGTCAGTCCCGCCATATGGCAGGCATTAATCACACCCAACATCACCGCCAGACGCAGGATAACGGGGTTGGCGCGCATCCAGCGGATACCTTGCAGCAAAGCGTCCTTGAACGGGGCAGGGGTCTGCGGCGCGCGCGGCGGCAAGACCAGCAACCAGATCAACACGGCCGCTATCGCGAAAGTTGCCGCGTCAAAACCAAACGGAACCGCCACCCCCATCGCGATCAGAACGCCTGCCAGTGGGGGGCCGACAAATTCGCCCATCACGCGCTCCGCGCTCCACATCTGGCCATTGGCGGCCTCCAGATCGGCCTTGGCAACGATGGACGGCAGGATGGTTTGCGCCGCATTGTCGCGCAGCACCTCGGCGCATCCCAGCAAGAAAGCCACCACAGACAGCGCCAGAATGGCGGGCGTTCCGGTGCCATCCGGCAGCGGCAGACTGTTGGCCGACAGAGCAAGCGCCACGATCATCAGCGTCAACAGCAAGCGTACCGCATCGGCCCGTACCATCAGCACACGACGGTCCATCCGGTCGGTCCAGACACCCGCTGGCAGGCTCAGCAAGAACCACGGCAGGCGCTGGGCTGTCGCCACCAATGCCACCAGCATCGCATCCCGCGTTAGCAAGGTGGCCAGCCACGGAAGCGCCAGCACTGACACCCCATCCCCGAGGTTGGTTATGGCCGCAGATGAAAACACCAATCGGTAGTTGCGGTTCTTGGCCAGCAGCATCAGAAACCCCCAGATTTCCTTGCAGCATGACCAATGACCCCGGACACGGCAAGGGGGGTTGAGCCTGCCCCAGTGGCGACCTACTGTGCCCGCAGCGCGAAAAGGAGCCTGCGAATGCCATTCACTCTTGCCACTTGGAACATCAACTCGGTCCGTCTGCGCGAAAACCTGGTCGTCAGATTGCTGGCGGATGAGGCGCCCGATGTCCTGTGCCTGCAAGAGTGTAAAAGCCCCGTGGAGAAGATCCCGTTGGAGCAGTTTCAGGCGCTGGGCTACCACTACATCGTGGCGCGCGGGCAAAAGGGTTATAATGGGGTCGCGATCCTGTCAAAGCTGCCGATTGTCGATGCCGGAGGGCGGGACTTCGTGCAGCTCGGCCATGCCCGCCACGTTGCCGCGCAACTGGAAAACGGTGTGACGATCCATAATTGCTATGTGCCTGCGGGGGGCGACATTCCCGACCGCGCCTTGAACGAAAAGTTCGGCCAGAAGCTGGATTACCTGACCGAGATGCGCGACTGGTTCCACGGCGAAAAGCCCAGCCGCTCTATCCTCGTGGGCGATCTGAACATCGCCCCGCGTGAAGATGATGTCTGGAGCCATAAGGCGCTGCTGAAAATCGTTAGCCATACCCCGATCGAGGTGGAACATTTCAATCAGGTGATGGAATCCGGTGACTGGCACGACGTCACCCGTGCCGATATTCCCGAAGGCCTGCTCTATAGCTGGTGGTCTTATCGCGCCAAGGACTGGGATGCCGCCGATAAGGGCCGCCGTCTTGATCACATCTGGGCGACGGGAGATATTGCCAAATCCGCCCACTCCAGCCGCATCCTGCGCCCGGTACGCGGCTGGGAACAGCCAAGCGATCACGCACCGGTCTTTGCGACTTTCGATCTATAGGGCGGTCGCCGTTACTTCGGCTGATAGAGCGGAATTGTCGAAATGGATGTCTTGGCCGAGCCTTGGCTCACCTCGCTGCCATGCGCGAGGTAGATCAGGGTTTGGGACGTTTCATCATAGACCCGCGTCACGCGAATGGACTTCAGGATGATCGAACGGCTTTCCTTGAACACCTGCTCCCCGCCTTTGCCGCGCTCGATGTCGCCCAGCGTGATCGGGCCGGTTTGCGTGCAAGAGATGGAAGAGTTTGACGGGTCCTCAAACCAGTTGCCTTGTTGCAAGCGGTCTATAATCCCCCGCTCGAAATAGGCCAGATGGCAGGTGACGCCCTGAACCTTCGGGTCTGCGATGCTTTCGATGATGATGTCATTGCCGAACCAATCGACCCCCACCTCTCCGATGACTTCTGCCTGAACAATAGCGGGACAGGCGAGCGAAAGCGAAAGCAGGATAGGGCGGATCATAAATGGCCTTTCTTGGAGTCCAAGAGATAACGCACGAGATGGCGGTAAGGTTCCGCAAAATTTGGTTCCGTGCAAGCGGTCGATCAATCTAGTTGACAGTGATAACTATATTTGCAAGGTTCCGCCTGTATTAGCAGAGGCAAAGATGACGGAATTCGATCTTCATACCCGCCTCGGCTTCCGGGTGTCGCGGCTTGCGCAGATCATGCAGTCGCGGCTGGAGGCGCAGCTTGCGCCACTGGGTCTGACGCGGCTGTCGTGGTGCGCGCTGACGGGTGTAGAAGATGCCGGGATTGCGGCCCCATCGGACCTTGCGACCTACATCGGGATAACCCGACCCACCATGTCACGCCTGTTGCGCGGGCTGGAGGCGCGCGGGTTCATGCGCCGCGCAGCGGGGCAGGGCGATGGCCGCGCGGTGGCATTGGCCCTGACGCCTGAAGGCCAAGCCGCACATCGTGCCGCGCGCCGCATTGTAGACGCCGAAGGCGCGCATTTTGCGGCGAAATTGACCCCCGCCAAGCAGGCCGCCTTCATGCAGG
>JBFHGI010000448.1:0-2787 GCA_041583175.1 Pseudorhodobacter sp.
AGTATCCGGAGCAGGTTCGGGCAAAGCATACCGATCCGACGAAAAAGGTGAAATTTCAAAGTATTGACCCGTACCAATTTGTGCGGGGCAAGGGGATGTCTCTGTTCAAGCTGCTCTCAAAACCCAAAGCGCCACCCCGCAAGGGGTAGCGCCTCGGGTCGAGGTGAGGGCAGGCGGCCACAGGTGCGCGCCTATCCGGCCCATGCCTGAAACAACAGCCCTGCCACGAAGGAGCCTGACAGCGCGAAGGCCAGATAGAGCAGGAACGCTGGCGGGCGGACCAAGGCCCAAACGGCGATGGAGGCAGGCAGGGAGCTGACGCCACCGGCCACGAGAAAGGCCATTCCCGCACCGGCGGCCATGCCTTGTTCCATCAATCCCGACACGAGCGGCAAGGCGGCATAACCGTTCAGATAGGCCGGAACACCGACAAGGGACGCCAGCGCGATGGTTGCGAAGCCGTCACCGCCCAAGGTGCTGGCGATGAGGTCGGCAGGGACATAGGCGACCATCAGGCTTTCGAGGATGAAAGCGAAGGTGAGCCATTTCAGCAGGAACAGCGTGGTGGAAGCCCCTTCCTTGAGGAATTTCTGCTTGCGGGCGGGGTCGGTCCAGAAAGACCAGACCACGGGTTTGGGGGCGCGCACCTTGCTGCCGCCGCAGCCGCCATTGCCGATCCCGTCGCGCAGCGGGTTGGACAGGTGGCCCGCGCGTTCCAGTACCAATGTCGCAAAGCCGCCGAACAGGCCAAGCCCGATGGCGGCAAGGGTTTTGCCAATCGCAAATTCCCAGCCCATCACGCCGGTGGTCAGGGCGAACATCGACGGGTCCATCACAGGCGAGGCCAGCCAGAACGCCATGACCGCCGAAAGCGGCACCCCCATCGCCAGCAGGGCCGCGACCAGCGGGATCACCCCGCAAGAGCAAAACGGCGACAGCGCGCCGACAAGCGAGGCGGTGAGCACCATCAGCAGCGGCGAGCCGGTAAAGGCGCGGGCGATCAGGTTATCGGCCCCCGTCGCGCTGGCATAAGCGGCGAGGAAGATGGAGAGCAGCAGGAAGGGGATGGTGCCCAGCAGCGCGTCGATGGTGAAACCGATGCTTGCCGGGGCTTGGGCAGGGGCGAAGACCATCAGGGCAAGCAGGATCGCGGCAGAGAGAACCCAGATCCGTTGCTTCGACATCTGGTGCAAGAGGCGTTGGCCCAAACCGGGGCTAGGGGCGCTGAGAGGCAGGTTTGTCATAGCTATATATCCAGATATATGGTTGTATTTGGGTAATAAAAGACGCGGCCTGTGGTCATGCCGCATCCTCCTTCACAAGCGTGACGCCTGTGCAGCATTCCGAGGTCAGAAAGCCGATCATCTGCTGGGTCGCCGCGTAGTCGATGCGGCTGGTAATCTCTCTTCCGTCGCGTTCCTGCACGACGAGGCCGGAGCTGACCAATGTCCGCAGGTGATGCGCGAGGGTGGAGGCCGGAAGCCCGGTTCCCGCCACGATCTCGCCCACCGTCAAGCCGTCGTTTCCGGCGCGGACCAGAAGGCGGAAAATGCAGAGCCGGGCTTCATGGCCGAGGGCGGCAAGGGCATTGGCATAGGAATCGAGTGCGTGTTTCATGTGGATATAAAGAAACCAGTTTTATGGTTGTGTCAAGCCTGCGTTGCGTCCTTGCGCGAAACGCCGTCAGGCCGGGAGGGCGCCGACGCTGGCCAGGCCTTCGTCAACCACCAGCAACTCGGCGGCCGTCAGGTTTTGTGCCCTCGGGTATTTTGGCTCTGCGCGGTCGTTCAGGATCGGGGCGTTCCAACCTGCTGTGGTGGCAAAGAAATGCGCGGCGCCCTCCGCCCCGTATTCGCGCAAGAAGCCTTGCACCACGGCGTCGATATAGCTGAGCAGGATCGGGTAGGGGTGCTGCGGGGGCAGGGCGGCGGCAGGCGGGACGGCATAGACCTGGATCGGGTGGGGCGTGTTGTCTTGCAGCATCGCGACGGCCAGATGGCGGTTGTAGCCGTATTCGCGGGCATCCAGCGCCACCCAGTCGCCACCCGGCACCGGGGCCACAAGGCCGTGGATCGTCGTGGTCGGGTCAGGCTCCACCGACAGATAGGCCAGGGGGCGCACCGCCGTATGCACCCAGACCCGCCGCCAACCCGTCAGGGCCGCTGGCTGTGCGGGGGCGTAGCTGTGGGTGGCGCGGTTCACGAGCGAGCCATAGCCGAAGAACTGGTGCGTCATGTCGGTTTCCGATTGTATGCGGTCGTATTCGTTTTCACTCTTGCCACGCGGCGGTCGGGCGGGCTAGATCAAGGCATCAGGATCGGGAGAATCCGGTCGGGGCGCAAGCCCCCATCTGGTGCCGAAGGAGCAACCGCCCCGGTAAACTCTCAGGCAAAAGGACCGGTTCTGGTGGTGGACTCTGGAGAGAGGCGCGTCTTGCGCCCGCCGAAGGGATAACGATCTCAGGCGCCCTTACGGGGCAAGGACAGAGGGGGCATTTTGCGGGTGGGATTGGCCTGTTCGCAGGGTGCCGGGGTTTTTCCGGCGTGGATTAGGGGGCTTTATGGCCGAGCTGTCGCGGACGGAACTGTTTGATCTTCATGTGGAACTGGGCGCCAAGATGGTGCCGTTCGCGGGCTATGAGATGCCCGTACAATACCCGTTGGGCGTGATGAAAGAGCATCTGCATTGCCGTGCGCAGGCGGGTTTGTTCGATGTCAGCCATATGGGGCAGGTGATCTTGCGGCCCAAGGGCAGCATGGAGGCGCTGGTGGCGGGGTTCGAGGCGAT
>JBFHGI010000449.1:0-2783 GCA_041583175.1 Pseudorhodobacter sp.
CCGTTGAACTGATCGCAGTCTTTGTCAAGCACGCCCGCCCCGAGTTGATCTTCCAACCACTGCCATTGAAATGCAGCCGTCTCGTACAAGGACGTTGGCGTATCAGCGTTATATTCCAATAGCTTCGCTGGCCCGCCCCCATCATATGCGAGGTCAAACCGGCCATAAAGCTCCGGATCGCCGCGCCGCCAGCTTTCGGCAATCAGATCGCGATGCGCCTCGGGGATGGCAAGCCGATCCAACAAGCGTTCACTTCCAAGAATATGGCCAACGGCTTCGCGGCACATCGCATGGAGCTCGGTCGAGGGGTCTTCTATATCGGACTCGACCTGCTCCAACGTAAACGCATAGGCCGAGGTTTCATCCCAATAGGGTGCGCCATGCATGTCGGCAAAGGTAAAGCCAACCTCGCGGGCATGTTCACGCCAGTCTGTCCGTTCCGGCAGGGCAATTTTCTTCACGCAACACCTCTTCAGCAACCCGCCAAGCTCTATGCTGTTCTATGCGCTGTGGCCAGACGGGTTATGAATTTGCCCCGTCTCTATAGAAATAGATCCCGCCGGCGTTTTACGCGACATGAGCCGGAATCAGGCGGATTGCGTGGCCAGATGGTTCAGGATGTTGGTGTAGTTTTCAACGCCCTGTGCCCCGGTGACAAGATGTTGGCGATCAAAGATCACCGCTGGCACACCTTGTATCCCTTGGCCAAGCCAGAAATGCTCCACCTGACGCACCTCGTCTGCATATCGCTGATCCTGCAAAACCGCCACCGCTTCAGCCCGGTCCAAGCCGATACTGGCAGCGATATCAGCCAGAACAGCATCGTCCGACAGGTTGAGGCCATCCGTGAAATGGGCGCTCAAAAGCGCCATTTTCAAGTCGTGCTTTCGCCCCAGGCTATCGGCCCAATGCATCAGTTGATGCGCCTTGAAGGTGTTATGCATCCGGTAGCCGCTGTCCCATTGGAAATTGAATCCCAACTCCGCCCCAAGCGCCGTCAACCGCGCCCGGTTCTCTTTGGATTGCGCCATCGTCAATCCGTATTTCTCCGAAATATGCTCAAATCCATCTTGCCCCTCAGGCGGCATATTCGGGTTCAACTCAAAGGGATGCCAATGGATTTCATGCGCCGTCCCGGTCGCTTCCAACGCTTCAGCCAATTGACGATAGCCGATGACGCACCAGGGGCACATGATGTCCGACACGATGTCGATGCGGAGGGGAGCAGCCATAAATCGTTCCTTTCAGATGTCTCGCGCGAGGTCCGGCACAAGCACCTCTCGTCCGGTCCGCAAGAGACTACGCCAGTTTCCCGGGTCATTGCCACGCAAAGTTTCGGAGCGCCTGATCCGTTGCCAGGTCCGCGCAGAATGGGCGACGCTCACCGCGCCCTTTTACACGCGTCGCGATACTGCCCGAAACACAAACCCAGCCTAAAGCAACCAAGGAAGGCCGCCTGATAACGCAATGGGAAGAAATGGTGCCCGGAGACGGATTTGAACCGCCGACACGCGGATTTTCAATCCGCTGCTCTACCAACTGAGCTATCCGAGCACGTGAGCGCGGTATTAGGACAGGGCGCGGGGGCTGTCCAGAGGGATTGCGCAAAAAAACCCTCTCTGTTTCAAATTACTGACGTGGCATCACCGACGGCAAGTCGTCACCATCATCATCGTCATCCACCGCGTCCACCGGGATCGCGTACGATCCGCTGAGCCACTTTCCCAAATCCACGTCCGCGCAGCGGCGCGAGCAGAACGGGCGGTATTTCGGGTCGGCTTCGCGTTTGCAGATCGGGCAACTCATGCGTCAGCCTCCAGCACCTCGGCCAAGTTCAAGCGGTCGCGTTTACGGACCAGCTCATAAAGGCCCAGTGTAGTCCAGCCAACCAGATTGGTTTCAGCGGATTCGCCTTTGAAGGCCGCGCGCAGAACCTGATCCAGCACGGCGCGGTCGCGTTTGGGCATCGGCGCAAAATCCACCACGATCTGACCACCGAGGCCGCGCAGACGCAACTGGCGTGGCAGGTCGCGAGCCGCGGCGATATTGGCCTTTAGCCCCGCCGCAGGGCTGGTATCGCCGCCCGTGTTCACATCCACGGCCAGCACTGCGCGGGTGGGTTCAATCATCATATGGCCTGCGCCGGGCAAATCGACACGCGGCTCCAGCACTGCGTCGATCATTTCCAACACGCCCAGATCGGCAAAACCGCCCTCCACCACCTCATCGGGGGCAGGGTCGGCCCAATCACGCCACGCCGTTTCCTGCGCCGAGGCACCTTCGACCAACAATTCCGGCCCGCCGTCGGTATCGGCCAGCACAGCCTCGGCCAAGTCACGCACGGCGATGATATCGGCAGCGATCTCGTCCGCCTCGGCATCGGCGCAGGCAGAACGCAGGATCAGCCCCAAACCCTCAGCAGCCCCGGCCATCGCTTCGGTGGCAATCGCCTCCAACGCATCGCGCAAGCCTTCATCCTTGATCCGACGCGAGATATTGCACCCCGGCGCGCCGGGTGTGGCAATCGCATAGCGGCTTTTGAACAAAAGGCGGGTGGTGACGGGCACGGCCTTGCCCGGCTCCGCAGGGCCAGTGACCTGCACCAGCATCTTGGCCCCGGGTGCTATGCCCGAGGTCTGGCGCAAGAAGCCGCTGCCTTCGGGCAGTTTGACGAAAACGCCGCCCTGCCCTTTCATCAAGCGATCGGCGACGCAGCGGTAAATCGCCCCCGGCAGCGCCTCATCCCCCGCAGGATCGACCAGCAGGTCCTGCAACTGCCCATC
>JBFHGI010000450.1:0-2773 GCA_041583175.1 Pseudorhodobacter sp.
ATGCGCGCCATTGACAGGCTTGTGCCTTAGGGAAGCCGGGGGGAGGGGGCGCTCGCGCCCCCTCTGGCCCTTGAGGGCCATTCACCCCCGAGGATATTTGGGCCGAAAAGAAAGCAGGCTTTAGCCGATTTCACCGAGACGGGTGAGGGCGGCGTTCAGCTTGGCGATTTCTTCTTCGCCCAAGGCCAGCTTTTCACGGGTATCCTCGACCACTTCGGGCTTGGCGCTTTCGACGAATTTTGGGTTGTTCAGCCGTCCGCGCAGCCCGCCCATATCCTTTTCCAGCTTTTCCAAGGCTTTGGAGAGGCGGGCCTTTTCTTCGGCCACGTCGATCAGCCCTTCGAGCGGGATCGCGAAAGTGGCGCCTTCGGCGGCCACGGTGATGGCCCCTTTGGGTACCTCTGCGGCTTCGGTCGCGGTTTCGATGCGGGCCAAGCGGAAGATCAGCGCCTCATTCGCGGCGAAGGCTGCTTTGGCCTGGGCGTCGAGCCCGACCATCAGCAGATCGACCTTGAGGCCCGCCGGTACATGCATTTGCGCGCGGGCGGAGCGGATGTCGTCGATCAAGCCGGTGACCCAGTTCATTTCGCGCAGGGCGTCAGCGTCGATCAGCTCTTCGCCATAGGTGGGCCAATCGGTATGGACCATCGGCTTGGCGCGGGTGCCTGTTGTGGACCAGAGTTCTTCGGTGATGAAAGGCATGATGGGGTGCAGCAGGATCATGCATTGATCCAGCACCCAGGCCATGGTTTTGCGGGTTTCCTCTGCCTCATCGCCGTCAAACAGGGGTTTGGCGAATTCGACATACCAATCGCAGACCTTGCCCCAGACAAAGGCGTAAAGTGCGTTGGCAGCATCGTTGAACTTGTAATCGGTAAGGGCGGCATCCACCTCGGCGCGGGTTTTGGCGGCCTCGGCGATGATCCATCGGTTCACGCGGGCTTTGGCGGCGGGGGGCGCGCTGGTGGCGTGGCCTTCCCAGACGCCGTTCATTTCGGCAAAGCGGCAGGCGTTCCACAATTTGGTGGTGAAGTTGCGATAGCCTTTGATGCGGTCTTCGGAGAGTTTCAGCACGCCGCCCAAGGCCGCCATTTGCGCCATGGTAAAGCGCAGCGCATCGGCACCGTATTCGTCCACGATAACTAGCGGGTCGATGACATTGCCACGGGTTTTCGACATCTTCTCGCCCTTCTCGTCGCGGACGAGCTGGTGGAGGTAGACGGTATCGAACGGTTCCTTGCCCACGACAGCAAGCTGCATCATCATCATCCGGGCGACCCAGAAGAACAGGATGTCCTGGCCGGTGACGAGCACGTTGGTCGGGAAATATTTCTTCAATTCCGGGGTGTTCTGCGGCCAGCCCAAGGTGCCGATGGGCCAGAGGCCGGAGGAGAACCATGTGTCGAGGACGTCGGGATCGCGCCAGACCGGAAAGACCAGATGGGTTGGGTCCTGGTTCACATTATATTCGGCGAGGCTGGCGGCGAGAGTTTCAATCGCCTCTTGCTTGTTTGCAACCTCCACAATCCGCGCATGGCTGAGCGGGCTTGGGATATCGGCATTGTCGTTGAAAAAGCCGTTCTGCACGTCTTCGAAGGATGCAGCGCAATGCTGGACCGTGCCACGGTGCAGCATGCCGTCAGACAGAAGGAGGCCAAGTAGGTCAACCTCATCAAGGTTTTGGCTTTCGGTCAGTGCACCATCATACCCAAGATCGAGCCCGTACCAGACCGGAATCTGATGCCCCCACCAAAGTTGCCGCGAGATGCACCATGGCTCGATATTCTCCAGCCAGTGGAAATACACCTTCTCGCCGGACTCCGGCATGATTTTGGTGCGGCCTTCGCGAACAGCATCCAGCGCGGGCTCCACGATCTTCGCGGTATCCACGAACCACTGGTCGGTCAGCATCGGCTCGATCACCACTTTGGAGCGGTCACCGAAGGGCTGCATGATCGGCTTGTCCTCGACGAAGGGGACTTTTTCCAGATGTTCAGAATTGGTTTCCGGGTCGATGGATTTGACCAGTTTTGTAACCGCGAGACCCTCATAGGTGATGTCAGCAATCACTTTTTTGCGGGCCTCAAAGCGGTCAAGCCCGCGGTATTCCTCGGGCACAAGGTTCATCGCGGCGATCTTGGCCTCGTCGAAGCCTTCGGTGCCGTTGGCGATGGCCTGCGCGGTGGCGGCTTCCTCGGCGTAGGGCAGACCATCAGCGCGCATCGCGCCTTTGGTGTCCATCAGGGAATACATCGGGATGTTGTTGCGCTTGGCGACCTGGTAGTCGTTGAAGTCATGCGCGCCGGTTATCTTCACCGCGCCCGAGCCGAAATTCTTGTCGGGGTATTCATCGGTGATGATTGGGATTAGGCGGCGCTGTGCCTTGGGGCCAACCGGAATTTCACAAAGTTTTCCGACGATTGGCGCGTAACGTTCATCTGATGGATGAACAGCAACCGCGCCATCACCCAGCATGGTTTCAGGGCGGGTGGTGGCGATGGAAATGTAATCACGGGTTTCGCGCAGGGTGATGTTTCCATCCTCATCCCGTTCGACATATTCATAGGTTTCGCCACCAGCCAGCGGATATTTGAAGTGCCACATATGGCCCGCGACTTCGATATTCTCGACCTCCAGATCCGAAATCGCGGTTTCAAAATGGGGGTCCCAGTTGACCAGACGCTTGCCGCGATAGATCAGGCCCTTGTTGTACATGTCCACGAACACTTTGATCACGGCATCGTGGAAACCTTCGTCCATGGTGACGGCGTTA
>JBFHGI010000451.1:0-2770 GCA_041583175.1 Pseudorhodobacter sp.
AAAAAGCGGGTCGGCATTCGCTACAGTTTCAC
The DNA here is from genome assembly GCA_041583175.1 of Pseudorhodobacter sp. Classification (GTDB taxonomy): domain Bacteria; phylum Pseudomonadota; class Alphaproteobacteria; order Rhodobacterales; family Rhodobacteraceae; genus Pseudorhodobacter. Next base: position 33 of record JBFHGI010000451.1, read on the forward strand.
TATTGACGGGCGCAATGCCCCCGACCCGAAGCTCTAGTTAACCAATTAAATCAATTCTGCATCAATTTTGGAATGAAATGCACATCATTTTCTTGAATGGTAGCGAATTCCGGGGCGAATGGCGCAATTTGCGCCGCGCCTTGTGGAGTCCGCCTTTTGTCGGGCTGGTGCTCGGTATGACTGCTGTTATCTTTCTGGTGCAGCCCTATAACCACATCATGCCGGAAAGGGTGACCTTACGGTTTCTGATTGTGGCGAGTTGTGTCTTTGTCTTTCTGGCGCTGGCAATCGGGCTTTTGGCGATCGGCTATCGCACCTGTACCCGCATACGAACCGTTACCGTCCTTTTTCCCGCCGCCATCGCCGCGGCAGTGTGGGGCGTGGAGTTCAGCGTATTCTTGGGCGGCCAGTCGCTTTCGCCGCCGCAATGGGCCGAGCTTTTTGTGTTTGATCTGGTGCTGGCCATTATTGGCGAAGTGATCCTGTCGTCTTTCTTGCTGGGGCGGATCGCGTCACAAACTGGAATGAAAACCTACCCCGTCCCAGCGATCCACGCGGCGGAGGACAGCGCATCTGACAGCGCGGACGCCCCTAAAGGCCTTCTGCAAGTTGATAAAACCGCTTCAACGGCTGACACGCAAAACTGGGTGGAATTGCTGGGCCAGCGGTTCGCGTGCAGCTCTATCTTGCAATTGAAGGCCGAGGAGCATTATGTCGCCGTCACCCTGCGCGAAGGCGGTCAAAAATTGCTGCGGGGGCGTCTTTCAGATGCGATTGCGCAATTACCCGAGGATGCGGGCAAACAGGTGCATCGCAGCTATTGGGTCGCACAATCCGAAGTGGCTGAACTGCTACGCTTGCGGGAAGGCTGGCGCATCAAGACCCATTCAGGGCTAGACATTCCGGTCGCCCGCAACCGTCAGGCTGAGGTGCGGGATTGGGTGGAAAGCTCTGACCCCGCCTAAGCCAATGCTCCAGCGACCATAAAACAAAAAAGCACCCGCGGCGGGGTGCTTTTTCGTTTTATCTTTGGCGCAGATTAACGGCGTGGATCGATCCCGTCATCATCTTCATCGTCTTCATCATCCGCATCGGGCAGGTTGAAGAAGCTGTCGGCGTCCGAGTAATCGGCCGATTTCTCTTCTTTCTCGGTCAGGGTAAAGTTTTCCAGCCCTGCGATAGAAGACGGCATTTTCGGCTCGTCCGGCATGCCGAGCGATTGCTCGGTGCTGACCAGTTTGCGACGCTCATCATCCGACATCACGCCACCTTCGGCAGCCTTTTTGCGCACAGCGATCTGCACGGCGGCGTCAAGTTCGGTCTGCTTGCACAGGCCCAGTGCCACCGGATCAATCGGAGTGATGTTGTTGATGTTCCAATGCGTCCGCTCGCGGATGGCCTGAATGGTCGGCTTGGTGGTACCCACCAGTTTGCCCACTTGACCATCGGTCAGTTCAGGGTGGAACTTTACCAGCCACAAAATCGCAGCCGGGCGATCCTGCCGCTTGGACAAAGGCGTATAGCGCGGCCCGCGGCGTTTTTCTTCGCCAACTGCCGAGGCAATGAATTTCAGCTTCAACCGGTAGGAAGGATCTTTCTGACCCTTCTCGATCTCACCCGGTTCCAACTGGTTGTTGGACACGGGGTCGAACCCTTTGACGCCTGTGGCGACATCGCCATCGGCAATGCCTTGCACTTCAAGTTCATGCAACCCGCAAAAATCAGCGACCTGTTTGAAGGTCAGGGTTGTGTTGTCCACCAGCCAGACGGCGGTTGCTTTGGACATCAGTGGCTTGTTCATCGCAACACTCCTTTATATATCCCTTCCATGCCGGGAAAACGGCTGCGGGCCGGGGCCTCGCGTCTTCTCGTTTTCGGGGAAGTCAGGGGTGCATATAATGGGCCGAACGGGCAGAGGAAAGAGAAAATGCGTGTTTTTGCGATAGTGATCGGGTTTGTGATGGCGTTTTCGGGCGTTATGGCGCGGGCCGATGGCGAAAAAGCCGGGGATTTTGACTATTATGTGATGGCGCTCAGTTGGTCTGCCAACTGGTGCGCACTGGAAGGCGACGCGCGAGGAGAGGACCAATGTTTGCCCGGCAAGGGGCTGACCTTCACGCTGCACGGGCTTTGGCCGCAATATGAAAAGGGCTGGCCTGCCTATTGCCGTACCACCGCCCGCGACCCGTCGCGCAGCCAATCGGCGACGATGGCGGATATCATGGGCGGCGCGGGGCTGGCGTGGTATCAGTGGAAAAAACACGGACGTTGTGCGGGGCTAAGTGCAGAAGATTACTTTGCCACAGCCCGAAAGGCCTTTAATTCTGTGAAAGAACCCGATGTTTTTGCCAAGATCAACAAGACTTTGGAAGTTCCCGCCGAAGTGGTGGAAGAGGCGTTTCTGGCCGCCAATCCCGGCCTCGCGCGGGATATGATTACAGTGACCTGTCAGGCAGGAATGATCCAAGAGGTCCGCTTGTGTCTGACAAAAGATCTGGAGCCGCGCCGCTGCGGGGTCGACACAATCCGCGATTGCCGTATGCAAGATGCCGTACTGGGCGCTGTGCGATAGGGAAAGCTGGGCGTGGCGAAGCCTTGGTTCTCAGTCCCGCGATTTCAGTACAATTTTACCGATATGGCCCGGCGCCTCGATCCGCCAATGCGCGGCGGGGGCCTCAGACAGCGGAAATTCGCTGTCAATCACCGGTTTGAACGCATTGCGCGCGATCATCGGCCAG
>JBFHGI010000452.1:0-2765 GCA_041583175.1 Pseudorhodobacter sp.
GCCTTGCGGTTGCCAAGGAGATGGTGCGGCAGGCGGCGCTGTCGGGCTGCGAATGTATCAAGCACCAGACCCATATCCTCGAAGATGAGATGACGGATGAAGCGAAATCCATCTTTCCGCCCAATGCCGATGTGTCGATCTGGCATGTGATGGAGGCTTGCGCGCTGAGCCTTGAGGATGAGCGTGCGCTGAAGGACTACACGGAATCTCTCGGGATGATCTATATCTCGACCCCGTTCAGCCGGGCGGCGGCGGATTTTCTGGAAACGCTGGATGTGCCTGCCTACAAGATCGGCTCGGGCGAGGCGGATAACCTGCCGCTGATCCGCCATATCGCGCGTTTTGGCAAACCGGTGATCCTGTCGACGGGGATGCAGAGCATCGAAACCATCCGCGCGAGTGTCGCTATTCTGGATGCGGCGGGCGTGGATTATGCGCTGCTGGAATGCACCAATCTTTACCCAAGCCCGCCGGAAATCGTGTCCCTGCAAGGGGTGACGGACCTGAAAGCCGCCTTCCCGCGCGCGGTTGTCGGCTTTTCCGACCATTCGATCGGGCCGGAAATGGCCTTGGCCTCGGTCGCCTTGGGGGCCTGTATTCTGGAGCGGCATTATACCGATACCCGCTATCGCAAAGGGCCGGATATCATCAATTCCATGGACCCGGCGGAGCTGAAATTCCTGATCGACCGGTCAAAGGAAATCCACATCGCCTTGCACAACCCCAAGCAACGGACAGAGGCCGAAGAGCCGGTTTACCGTTTCGCCCGCGCGTCTGTGGTGGCGGATGCGGACCTGCCCGAAGGTCATGTCATCACCGAAGCCGATATCTGGGCCCGCCGCCCCGGATCGGGCGAGATTGCGGGCTATGAGTTCGACAAGGTGATCGGCAAGCGCCTGACGCGGCCTGTCACCCGCAACACCCAGTTGAAGTGGAGCGATCTGGCGTGATCGCCGGGCTGGCGACATATGTCATTAACCTGCCGCGCTCGGTGGCGCGGCGCAAAGACATGGAAACGCGTCTGGCAAAACTGGGGTTGGACCCTGTGTGGATTGACGCGGTTGATGGGCGGGCCAGATGGGAGTCCCTGCAATCAACCCTCGATCTTTCCGCGTTTGAGCGGAACACCGGCCGCAAGGTGATGCCGGGCGAGATTGGTGCCTATCATTCACATCTGGGGGTGTGGCGGGCGTTGCTTGACAGTGATGCAGAGGTTGCGCTTGTGCTGGAAGATGATGTGGTTTTTCACGATGATTTTCTGGACGCGGTGGCGCTTGCACTCACCGAGAAAGCGCGTTGGGATTTTCTGAAACTGAACAAAATCCGCGCCAAACATCCGTTTTTGCAAACGAAAATGGGGCCTTACGCGCTGAACGCCTACCTTGGCGTTGCGACGGGCCTTGGCGCCTATCTGATCACGCGCGACCTTGCCGCGCGATTGCTACCCGTGTTCTTGCCAATCACGCGCCCGATTGATCATGAGTTGGACCGCAGCCATATTCATGACTTCAGGCATTTTGGGCTGGAACCCTTCCCAAGCCATGTTGACGATGGCAATGAAAGCACCATCACGGGCACGGGTTTTTCCGACGTGCGAAAGTTTCCAGCCTGGCAGCGCCTTCCCAACTATGCGTTGCGGCTGCGCAATTTGATAGGCAAGGCGCTGTACATGGCGCGGCGCAGGATGTTCTAACGCTTTGTTCCGCCCCAGATGCCATAGGTATCGCGGTAGTAATCGATACAGGCCTGATTCAACTGTTTTCGGCCCAAGCCTTCCACTTTGGCTTTCCGCAGCGATGCCCCGATGACCTCATCCGAGTTGCCACGCGTCCTATGGGCGATGTCTGCGTTCAGCCAGATCGGAACATTGTTCAACGCCAGCTGGCCCGATAGCCAGATATCATCCACCATCCACAGCAGTTCCGGGATGTCAAAAGCGGCCGGGGTGAAGAATTCCGGGCGGACCAAAACACCGCCCCAACCTTCCAGAATATCGGCATAACCGCTGCTTTGTTGCTTTTTGGGTTTCCAACGGCCCAGACTTGCCGCGCGTCGCAGACGATACCAAAGGTCTTTCTTGCGACGAAGCGAGCGTGGTTGCAACGCGCCACGAAACGCGTGCGAGCTGTTATCGGCGACATCACCGCCTTCTTCGATAATGCAGCAGCCCGGATGCGCCGCGGCGGCTTCCAGAAAATTCTCGACGGTGTTGGGGGCGTAGACCTTGTCGTCATCACAAAAGAAGATGGCAACATCCTCGCCCTGATGCGCCTGGACCGTTGGCAGGACTTTGGTTGCAGGCCCGTAATCCTGATCGACGAGCCGGATTGTCACGCCTTCCGGCACCTTTGGCAGCACCTCTGGATCAAAGTCAAAGCGGCGATATTTGCGGGGGAGGTTCAGATACACTGCCTCCACCGGCACCGTTTGCGACAAGAGAGAGTGCAAAACCTCATCCAGCAGATGAAAGCGCGGGGGAATTGCGGTTAAAGAACAGACGACGCGGGTCATAGCTGGCCTCCATTTTCCGTCCAGTAGTCCTGCATCCATCCCACGGGCCCTTTGCCGTAATGTGGAAAGACATCCCAATTTCCTTTGGGCGGGCGGATCAGGTCGATCGGGCGCGGATTGCCGTGAAAAACCACCATGCGGGCCGGCGCTTTGGGGGGATTGGGGCCGCGGAACCTGTCGATCAGCAGAGGTGGACGGAGGTGATATTTGTAGCTGACCAGCCATTCCTGCGGCCAATAGCTGATATTTGGCAA
>JBFHGI010000453.1:0-2765 GCA_041583175.1 Pseudorhodobacter sp.
ATGAGGTTAGCCCGGTCGCGCTCCATCAACTGCTGCGCTTGGGGGCCGATGATTTTGTGCCCTATCCCTTGCCCGAAGGGGCCTTGCACGACGCCATAACACGGATGCGTGCAGCCCCAGTGCCAGCACCAGCTGTCGCCGCCCCACCCGCCGAGTTCGAACAGCAGGAAGTGCGGTCCCCCAGTTTCAAACCCCGTGGAGACCGTGAGGCTGCGGTTCTGCCGGTACATGGCATGTCGGGCGGCGTCGGGGCTTCGACCTTCGCCTGTAACCTGGCATGGGAGCTTGCAACGATCAGCAAGACAGATGCGCCGCGCGTTTGCCTGATGGATTTCGATTTCCAGTTCGGGGCCATTTCGACCAACCTCGATCTGCCACGGCGGGATGCCGTGTTTGAAATCCTGCAAGACACCGCAAGCGCCGACAGCGAATCATTCCTGAAATCGATGCTGACGTTCAACGACAAGCTGCATGTCTTTACCGCGCCGCCAGATATGCTGCCCTTGGATATCGTGCAGGGCGAGGATATCGAACGCCTGATCGATATGGCCCAGCAGAACTTCGACTTTGTGGTTATCGATATGCCGTCCACCATCGTCAGTTGGACGGAAACGGTCCTGAACCGTGCGCATGTCTATTTCGCGCTGATGGAGCTTGATCTGCGGTCGGCACAGAACGTGTTGCGCCTTGTCCGCGCACTCAAGGCCGAGGCGCTACCGCTGGACAAGCTGCGCTATATCCTGAACCGCGCGCCCAAATTCACGGACCTGTCCGGTAAAAGCCGGGTGAAGCGCATGGCGGAAAGTCTGGACATCGATATCGAGGTGCAGATCCCCGATGGCGGCCCGCAGGTGACGCAAGCGAATGACCACGGTCTGCCGATCGCGGAATCCTCGCCAAAGAATGCGATGCGCAAGGAAATCCAGAAACTGGCTAAATCTTTGTATGACCTCAACAAATCAACTGAATCCGCGAAGGGCTGATCCAGCCGGAAAATGACCCAAGGGGCTATTAACAATGTTCTCGCGCTACAAAAAAACTTCTGACGCACCCGCCAAAGCCGCGCCCGCAGCGGCTGTTGCCACGGCCACGCCCGCCGCCCCCCGCGCGCCGGCACCCGAACAACGGCCATCAGCTCAAATGCGCCCGGCACCGGGGGCCATTGGTCGCCCTTCCGCCGAAGCAGTCGCCATGGATAAAGAAAAGAAGCGCAAGGACCGTTTGATGGAGCTGAAGGTAGAGCTCCACAAGCGTTTGCTGGAAAACCTGAACCTCGCCGCTTTGGAAACCGCGTCGGAAGCGAACCTGAAAGCCGAGATTGCCGCGATTGTGGCCGAAGCGCTGGACGAGATGTCTGTCGCGCTGAACAAGGATGATCGCGTCGCCCTGAACCAGGAGCTTTATGACGAGGTGATGGGCCTTGGCCCGCTGGAAACCCTGCTGAAAGATGAAACCGTCAACGATATTCTGGTCAACGGCCCCAAGCGCATCTTCATCGAACGCGCGGGCAAACTGACTTTGACCGACATCACCTTCAAGGATGAGCGTCACCTGCTGCGTATCATCGACAAGATCGTCTCTGCCGTGGGTCGCCGCGTCGATGAATCCAACCCTTATTGCGATGCGCGCCTGGCCGATGGGTCACGCTTCAACTGTATGGTGCCGCCGGTTGCCGTCGATGGCAGCCTCGTTTCCATTCGTAAGTTCAAAAAAGACAAATTGGGCGTGCCCGATCTGGTGAATTTCGGCGCCTTTACCGAAGAAATGGCAGCATATCTGCAAGCCGCCGTTTCAACCCGCCTGAATGTCATCGTTTCGGGCGGTACGGGTTCGGGGAAAACCACCACCCTGAACGCGCTGTCTTCCTTCATCGACAACACCGAGCGCGTGCTGACAATCGAGGACACTGCCGAACTTCAGCTTCAACAGATCCACGTTGGCCGCATGGAAAGCCGTCCGCCGAACGTCGAAGGCAAAGGTGCCGTGACCCAGCGCGATTGTTTGCGCAACGCGCTGCGGATGCGCCCAGACCGGATTATCGTGGGCGAAACCCGCGGCGAGGAAGTTATCGACATGTTGCAGGCCATGAACACCGGCCACGACGGGTCGATGACCACGATCCACGCCAACTCTGCCCGCGACGCCGTGTCCCGCCTGGAAAACATGATCGCGATGGCTGGCATCGAAATGCCGTTGAAAGCCGTGCGCAGCCAGATCTCTTCGGCTGTGAACCTCGTTGTTCAGGCCAGCCGTCTGCAGGATGGCTCCCGCCGCATGACCTCCATCACCGAGATCACGGGGATGGAAGGCGAGGTTATCTCCATGCAGGAAATCTTCCGGTATGAGCGGCTTGGCCTTGCGCCGGATGGCAAGATCATTGGCCGTTTCAATGCGACAGGCGTGCGCTCCCACTACTCCGAGCGGTTCCGCCAGTGGGGCTTTGATCTGCCCGCCTCCATCTATGAACCCATCGCCTAAGGATACAACATGCAACTCAGTGCAGCCCCCCTTATTTATATCCTGATCTTCGTTGCGGTTCTTGTGCTGGTCGAAGGTCTGTATCTAACGGTCTTTGGCAAGTCGATCAGCCTGAACAACCGGGTCGGACGCCGCCTTGCCCTGCTGGAAAAATCCGGCAATCGCGAGCAGGTACTGGAACAACTTCGCAAGGAGATGGGCCAGCACATGAAGGCCCGCGGTATCCCGCTCTACTCCATTCTTGCGACCAAGGCACAAAAGGCCAATATCGCCTTTTCCCCGCAGCA
>JBFHGI010000454.1:0-2763 GCA_041583175.1 Pseudorhodobacter sp.
CCTATGGTTTGTATGAGGTGACGGGCGCGCCGGAGAGTTCGCAAGCGCAGGTCGGCGAGAAGATCATCCTCGCCGATGCTTTGGCGGCTTCGGTCTTTGCGGCGGCCAAACTGGAAGACGGCATGACCACCCGCCTGCGCGATGTCACGGCGGCGGAACTGGAAGGCCTGACATTGGCCCACCCCTTCCGCGGTGTTGACGGCGCGCAGGGCGAGTGGGATTTCGATGTGCCCATGCTGCCGGGCGACCATGTGACCGATGAAGCGGGCACCGGCTTTGTGCATACCGCCCCCAGCCACGGCGATGACGACTATCAGGTCGGGCTGAAATTCGGCCTGCCGATGACGTATAATGTCGAGGCGGACGGCTCTTACCGCAAGGACCTGCCGATCTTCGGCGGGCAGTCCATCATCAACCCCGATGGCAAGGATGGCCCCGCGAATGTGGAAGTGATCAAGCAGCTTGCCTATGCGGGCGGGCTTCTGGCCAAGGGCAAGATCAAACACTCCTACCCGCATTCCTGGCGGTCCAAAGCGCCGGTGATCTATCGCAACACGCCGCAGTGGTTTGTGGCCATCGACAAGACGCTGGACGATGGCATGGGAGAGATGGGCGATACCATCCGCACCCGCGCGCTCAACTCCATCGACAAGCTGGTGAAATGGACGCCGCAAACCGGGCGCAACCGGCTGTATTCCATGATCGAGGCGCGGCCCGATTGGGTGCTGTCGCGCCAGCGCGCCTGGGGTGTGCCGCTGACCTGCTTCGTCAAAAAAGGTGCGAAACCGACCGACGCGGATTTCCTGCTGCGCGACGATGCTGTCAACGCCCGCGTGACCGCCGCTTTCGAAGCGGAAGGCGCCGATGTCTGGTATGTGCAAGGCTTCAAGGAAAAAATCCTTGCAGGCCTGCATGATCCGGACGCCTATGATCAGATTTTTGATGTTCTGGATGTGTGGTTCGATAGCGGCTCCACCCACAGCTTCGTGCTGCGCGACCGCCCGGATGGCACAGCAGACGGGATTGCCGATGTTTATATGGAAGGCACAGACCAGCATCGCGGCTGGTTCCATTCCTCGCTTCTGCAAGCCTGCGGTACGCTGGGACGCGCGCCCTATCGCAACGTCGTGACCCACGGTTTCACGCTGGATGAAAAGGGCATGAAAATGTCCAAATCCGTCGGCAATACCGTGGCCCCGCAGCAGGTGATCGACGAATATGGCGCGGATATCCTGCGCCTTTGGGTGGCGCAATCCGACTACACGGTTGACCTGCGCATCGGCAAAGAAATCCTCAAAGGCTCTGCCGACAGCTATCGCCGTGTGCGCAACACCATGCGCTTCATGCTGGGCAACCTTGCAGGTTTCTCGGATGCCGAGCGCGTGGATGTGAAGGATATGCCAGAGCTGGAGCAATGGGTGCTGCACCGTCTGGCGGAACTGGATGCCGAGGTCCGCAAAGGCTACGCGGCCTTCGACTTCCAAGGCGTGTTCCAAAAGCTGTTCACCTTTGCGACCACCGACCTTTCAGCCGTGTTCTTCGACGTGCGCAAGGACGCGCTCTATTGCGACGCGGCGGATAGTTTGCGCCGCCGTTCCGCGCGTACCGTGCTGGACCTGCTGTTCCACCGCCTGACCACTTGGCTTGCGCCGATTCTGGTCTTCACGATGGAGGATGTCTGGCTGTCGCGCTTCCCGGGTGAAGGGTCTTCGGTACATTTGCAGGATATGCCGGAAACCCCCGAAAACTGGCTGAACCCCGCGTTGGCGGCGAAATGGGTGGGCATCCGTGCCGCCCGCCGCGCCACCATCGCAGCACTGGAAGTGCAGCGCACCGCCAAGGTGATCGGTGCAAGCCTTGAGGCCGCACCCGTGGTGCATATCGAAGACAAGGCCCTTCTGGCGGCGCTGAAATCGGTGCCCTTCGCCGAGCTTAGCATCACCTCGTCCGTGCAACTGACCGCCGACCCGGCCCCGGCAGAAGCTTTCCGCCTGCCCGAAGTGCCGGGTGTGGCGGTGGTGTTTGAAATGGCACCGGGGGATAAATGCGTGCGCTGCTGGCAGATCCTGCCCGATGTTGGCACCCATAAGCACCCCTGCACCTGCGCCCGCTGTAACGCGGCGCTGGGTTAACGCTCCATCGCGCCCTTGCCCGCAAGGATGGGGGCGCGAAACTTGGCAATCCGCGCCAAGCGGGTTTCGGGCTTCTTGGCCGAGGATAACGCGATCACATAGCTGCGCTGCCGCCCCGGTGTCAGCGCCTCAAACGCTTCGGCAAGGTCTGGGTCCGCGTCCAGTGCGTCGATCAACTCTGCAGGCAGGTCCAACGCGCGTTCCACTTTTTCAGGCAGCGTTCCGGCCTCGGCATAGCCCGCAGCTTCCCGCAGATAAGTCAGGATCACGGCTTTCTGCGCAGCCACCTCTTCCGCCGAGGCAAAACGCATCACGCTTGCGGTCTGGCTGTTCGGGCCCGGTTTTTCCAGCAATTTGTCCCGGTCAGCCAGCAAAGCGGCGTTCAGAAAGGTTAACCGGAAATCACCGCGAAACGCCCCGATCAAGGCGATGTTGCGTCCCGCGTGGCGATAGCAAGGGTGGCCCCAGCGCAGATCCTCTTCCAGCCCCGCCTCAAGGCAAATCGCTCGCAACTGGGCCAGCCCGTCCGACCAAATCCTTGCTGAGCACTCGGCCGTCGCAAACCGGTCGCAACGCCCGCAGCCATCGGTGAAAAATGCTTCAACATCGGTGATCATTCGGCCCCCTTTGC
>JBFHGI010000455.1:0-2761 GCA_041583175.1 Pseudorhodobacter sp.
CGCGCCTCGGAATGTGAGGCGACGACCCGCCACACCCCGTCATCCCGCTCCAGCAACAGATCGATAACCCCTAGATGCGAGCCCCAGAACCCCGCCATGACTGCAGGGGTGCCCGCAATCGTTCCGGCGCTCAGATCGACTTCGGGCGTATCGACGAAATAGGCCGACGGGAACACAAGATGCGTGTGCCCCATGATCAGCGCATCAATTCCACGCAGTTTTGCCAAGGGGATGGCGGCATTCTCCATCCCGTCGATATGGTCTGCCTCGGCGATGCCGGTATGGGCCAGCGCTACGATGATATCCGCCCCTGCCGCGCGCATTTCGGGGATCAGGGCGGCGGCAGTTTCCACCATATCACGGCTGAACAGCTTGCCGCTGAGATGTATTTCATCCCAGGTCACAATCTGGGGCGGCAGCAGGCCAAGCACCCCAACGCGGATGGGCAGCGGGTTGCCGACAGCATCGCGCAACACCCGATCCAGCATCACATAGGGCGGAAGCAATCGCTGGTCGTCCCGCGCCGTCTCCCCGCGTTTGACCAGCGTATTGGCGCTGACAAAGGGAAAATTGCTGGCCCCGATAGCTGCCATCATGAAGGGGATACCATAGTTGAACTCATGGTTGCCCAACGTCGCCGCGTCATAGCCCAAGGTGTTCATCGCAGCGATCACCGGGTGCAGGTCACCGTCTTTCAGGCCCCGGTCATAGGCGATGTAATCCCCCATCGCGCTGCCTTGGAAGATATCACCATTGTCCAGAAGGATCGACGCTTTGGCCTCTGCCCGCGCGGCGTTGATGAGAGCCGCCGTCCGCGCCAGTCCCGCGCCTTCGATCTCACGGTCATTGTAGTAATCATAGGGCATTACCTGAGCGTGCAGATCGGTCGTTTGCATTATCCGCAGATGCGTTTGCCGTTTCGTGGCAATACTTGCGAAGGGATGCGTTAACGGCAAATTCTGTCCTTGGGTTCGACTGGCCAACATCGGCGGCGAAAGGCCGGACCGACGTTTCAAGTCCTAGCCAATGCTGCAAGAAGTTTCTATTAAAAGAATACTGATTGACGATTATTTCCCGTTAAAATTGTTTTCTACCTGTTTCAGTGAGTTGGAATTGCCACAGCGCCCGCCGCATGGCATCACGCAATAAAAGAGGGCGGTGAAATGATTTCTGTGAAAACTCTCACATTTTCAGGGTCGAACTTGGAGCGGGCGGCGGAATTGCGGTCGGACCCGCAAGAAATGACGCGCCTGCTGGGAATTGGGCAGGTGTTGCCGATCTGGCGCGGTAAGCCGCTCATTTGCAACGGTGACACGCTCGGCTGGGTGCCGGCCGACCATCCGGTCCTGGCGCATGGTGCGGAACCTGTCTTTCTGGGGATGGATGACGGCATCGCCCGCTTTGCGCAGGATATCTCGGACTGGTCGCCCGAGGCAGGGGCAGAAGCGGTCGAATCCGGTTTTTTTGATGGCTCCACCCAGTTTCACCCAAGCCTGCCAGAGAGCTTCTGCTTTCTGGAATTGCGTGGGGTGATGGTGCAGCTTTCGCCGCGCTGTGCCGAACTTGCGGCAACCGCCAAAGCCGTGCTGCACTGGCATCGCAGTCATCGCTATTGCGCGGTATGCGGTGCGGCGTCGGCCCCGATCAATGCAGGCTGGCAGCGGGCCTGTGGCACCTGTGCGGCGCAGCATTTTCCGCGCACCGATCCGGTCGTGATCATGCTGATCACCCGCGGCAACAAGGTGCTGCTGGGCCGCTCCTCCCCTTGGCCCGAAGGGATGTATTCCTGCCTTGCCGGTTTTGTGGAACCAGGCGAAACCATCGAAGCCGCCGTGCGCCGCGAGGTGCTGGAGGAAACCGGCATTCAGGTCGGCGATGTGCGCTATGTGGCCAGCCAGCCCTGGCCTTTCCCCGCTTCCTTGATGATGGGCTTCGTTGGCGAGGCCCTGACCGAAGAGATCACGATCGACCCACTGGAGCTGGAAGACGCCCTCTGGATCACACGCGAAGAGATGATGGATGTCATGGCGGGCGAGCATCCGACCATCCGCCCCGCCCGCAAAGGGGCCATCGCCTATCACCTGATCGCGCGTTGGCTTGCGGATCGTCTGGATGGCTGAAAAACCGCATAAGCCGGGTTTGGTCTAGAAAAGCCGCGCAGGGGGCGGGAAATTCGGGTATAAGGAACGCATCTGCTCAGCAAGAGGCAGATCGAGGCAGGCAAAAGGAAGCGGCATGAAACTGACTGCGAAAGAAGATATCGAAGCGCCATTGGCATTTGTCAGCGAAGTTCTGGGCGATTTCGAAACCTGGGAACGCGCGGCCATGCGGCGCGGCGCCGAGGTGGACCGCTTGGATAACCTGCGCAAACCCGGCCCGGGCATGAGCTGGAAAGTCGGGTTCCCCTATCGCGGCAAACATCGCAGTGTCGTTGTAAAGGTGCTGGAGCTTCTGCCCGAACAACGCTTTGCCTTTGAATGTATCGGCGCACCGGCAGAGGGCGTTCTGGAAATCGAAATGGCCGATATGGGGCCGCGCCGCACCCGCGTCGTCACCACGCTGGAGGTGAAACCACGCACATTGGCAGCGCGGCTGTTCCTTCAATCCATGCGACTCGCCAAAGGCAAGGTCAACCGCCGCTTCACGCAACGTCTGTCACAAGCCAGCGCGGATATCGAAGACCGGTACCGCGCGCAGACCAAGGTTTAGCGACGCGGGCAGAGGTTTCGGGCGCGGCTCGATGCAGCACTCGCATCCTGAC
>JBFHGI010000456.1:0-2751 GCA_041583175.1 Pseudorhodobacter sp.
GAAACTCGGTCGGCCCCAGTTTCAGTACCTTATCGGCGCGGTAAACGCGGTGGGTTTCGGCATCCAGCCTGATATCTTCAAACTCCAGCACCAAGCCCATCGTCGCGGGCCGCACGCGGCGCAGGGCTGCACGCACCCGTGCCATCAGCTCGACCACCGAATAGGGTTTGATGATGTAATCATCAGCGCCGGTTTCCAACCCCCGCACGCGGTCAACCTCTTCCGCACGGGCCGAAAGCATGATGATACCGATATTGCGCGTCTCGGCAGACATTTTCAGCCGTCGGCACACCTCGATCCCCGACACCAAAGGCAGCATCCAATCCAGCACAATCAGATCGGGTGCAGCCTCGTCCACCAGCATCAACGCCTCTTCGCCATCAGCGGCCTGCACCACGCGAAAGCCCTCGGCCTCCAGATTATAGGCCAGAACCTCGCGTTGGGCGGGCTCATCCTCGACCAGCAAAACAAGCGGAAGTTCAGCGCCAGCCATTAGCCACGCTCCGACAAGCCAGCGGCGGTCGAGGTTAAATCACCTTTGGGCCGCGCCTCTTCCGGCAGCGCGCCTGTCACCAGATAGATCACCTGCTCGGCAATCCCTGTGGCATGGTCGCCGACCCGTTCGATGTTTTTCGCGATGAAATGCAGGTGCATACAGGCCGAAATATGGCGCGGGTCTTCCATCATATGCGTCAGGAATTCGCGAAACAGCGCGTTATACATCTGGTCAACTTCGGCATCGCGCATCCGCACATCGGCGGCCAGTTCAACATCACGCTGGATCAGACTGTCCAGCGCGTCTTTCAACTGCAACTGCACGGCTTTGGCCATCCGGCGAATAGCCCCTGCGGTGCCATTGATCGCAGGCATCTGCGACAACACGACCGAGCGTTTCCCAAGGTTTTTGGCATAATCGCCGCAGCGTTCCAATGAGGCCGCGATTTTCATCACCGTCAGCACAGTGCGCAAATCACCCGCCGTAGGCGCGCGCAAGGCGATGACGCGGGCGGCCTCGATGTTGATCTGTTCTTCCAGCGCGTCCACGGCTTTGTCGCCTTTGCGGACTTTCTCGGCCAACTCGTCGTCGCGGGTTTCCAGCGCAAGGGCTGCATCCAGCAAGGCCGCTTCAACCAGCCCGCCCATTTTCAGAACCAGCGCCTGAATGGCCTCAAGATCGCGGTCAAAGGCGCGGGCAATATGGGGATCGTTTTGCATCATGTCTCTCCCTTAGCCGATACGGCCAGTGATATAGCTTTCGGTACGCGGGTCGCTTGGCGCGGTGAATATCTGGCCTGTTTCGCCATATTCCACCAAATTCCCAAGGTGAAAGAACGCGGTGCGCTGGCTGACGCGGGCCGCCTGCTGCATCGAGTGGGTCACGATCACCACCGAAAACTGCGCGCGCAATTCGTCAATCAATTCCTCAACCTGCGCCGTGGCGATAGGGTCCAGCGCCGAACACGGCTCATCCATCAGCAACACTTCGGGGCTGGTGGCAATGGCGCGGGCGATGCACAGACGCTGTTGCTGCCCACCCGAAAGGCCAGTGCCGGGGGCGTGCAAGCGGTCCTTCACCTCATTCCAGATCGCGGCTTTGCGCAAGGATGTTTCAACCACCTCGTCCAGCTCGGCTTTGTTACGGGTCAGACCGTGGATTTTGGGGCCGTAAGCCACGTTGTCATAGATAGACTTTGGAAACGGATTCGGCTTTTGAAACACCATGCCAACCTTGGCGCGCAGCTGAACAGGATCAACTTTCGGGTCGTAGATATTCTCGCCATCCAGCAGAATATCGCCCTTAACGCGGCAAATATCGATCGTGTCATTCATCCGGTTCAGGCAGCGCAAGAATGTCGACTTGCCGCAACCCGACGGGCCGATAAAGGCGGTCACAGTGTTATCAAGAATATCGACATCCACCCCTTTGATCGCGTGGGTATCGCCGTAAAACACATCAACGCCGCGCGCCGTGATCTTGTTGGTATGGGTATTCACATCTCTCTCCACAATTCGCAGGTCGTCCATTTCAGGTCCCCTTTACCAGCGACGTTCAAAACGGCGGCGCAACAGGATTGCGACGAAGTTCATGATTACAAGGAATATCAGCAGCACGATGATAGCGCCGGAAGCGCGTTCCACAAAGGCCGGATCGGCGCGCTGCGTCCAGTTATACACCTGCACCGGCAAGGCGGCAGCAGGGTCAAAGAAACCTTCGGGCGGCGCACCCGGATAGTCGCGCACAAAGGCCACCATGCCGATTAGCAGCAAAGGGGCCGTTTCGCCCAAGGCCTGTGCAAGGCCGATAATCGCCCCTGTCAAAATCCCCGGCATCGCCAGCGGCAACACATGGTGGAAAATCGACTGCATCTTGGACGCACCTACGCCCAGTGCCGCCTCGCGGATCGACGGTGGCACCGCCTTTAGCGCCGCACGGGTAGCGATGATGATTGTCGGCAAAGTCATCAGCGTCAGCACCAGCGCGCCCACAATCGGGGCCGATTGCGGCAAGCCGACAAAGTTGATGAACACGGCCAGCCCCAGAATACCGAACACAATCGACGGCACGGCAGCAAGGTTGGAAATATTCACCTCGATCAGATCGGTCAGCCGGTTTTGCGGCGCGAATTCCTCAAGATAGATCGAGGCGGCCACACCGATTGGCAAAGACAGAACCAGCACGATAATCATCATATAGGCCGAACCCAAAATCGCCACACCCAGACCTGCCGCCTCGGGGCGCAGTTCGGATGC
>JBFHGI010000457.1:0-2750 GCA_041583175.1 Pseudorhodobacter sp.
GCAACGATGCCCACCAGCATCATCATCGCCGCCCCAAGTAACGGCAGTTTGACAGAGAGCGGAAGCCTGTTGAGTGCGCGCATCGCTCAGGGGTCCAGGTCGGCCATGCGGGCTGCGATCCCGTCGAACAGATCAGCCGTTGCCGGTTCAAAACCGTCCAGTTGCAGCGATGCCAGTGCTAGCCGTCCGTCTTCGGTCTGCGCCAGACCCAACAAGGCCTTTTGCAAGGTCTGGACCGGTTCCGATGTGACGCTGTCGCGCCTTGCGCAAACGGGCGGAAAACCAAGCCATTCCGACCGCGCGATGACCCGCGTGCGCGCCGTCAATTCCGGTTCGATCATCGCCAGCGCCTCCCAGACATAGCCATCGACACTGCCCGAGCGTACAAGCCCGTCCGCCACGGCCCTCACTACGTTGCGATGCCCGAAAGTAAAGATGGAGCGGCTGAAAAAACTCTCCGCCCGTTCTCCAATACGGTGCAGGTCGGTGGCGGTGACAAGATAACCCGAATTTGAATCCGGGTCCGAGAATGCATGCGTGCCACCCCGTAGATCGGTCAGGTCTTCGGCCTCATCCTCGGCTGCGACGATCAGATAGGATTGATATCGCGGACCACCGCGCCAGACCGGAACCGCAACAAGCGACAAGACATCAGAATGCTGCAAAAAGGGATAGCCGCAGAGCCATGCCGCATCGACAGACCGTTCCAGCAAAAGGCCGGTGATTTCCTGATAGGTCCGCCGCTGGACCAGCTCGATCTCGCGCCCCATGCCCGCCGACAGGGCGCGACGCAATCCATCGATCACCGCCGCATCATTATCCAGAAAAACAGGCGTCAGACCCAACCGAAACACGGGTTGCGCGCGCGCAAGTGTAGGGGCCGCAAGCGCCGCCGCGAGAACCCCCGTCACCAAGCTGCGTCTGTTGATGGTGTGATCCATTGTCGGCGGCCCCTCCCTTGGCCAAGGTCAAATGGCTTTTTGATTGACCCTCGCAGAGAGTTGGGCCGCCGTTTCCTTGCGCTCGGAATAGCGATCCCCAAGGTAGCCGGAACGGTCGCGCGTCAGAAGCGTGAATTTCATCAGCTCCTCCATCACATCGACGATCCTGTCGTAATAGGCCGAGGGTTTCATACGCCCCGCATCGTCAAATTCCAGAAAGGCCTTGGCAACGGAGGATTGGTTCGGGATGGTCAGCATCCGCATCCAGCGCCCCAATATCCGCATCTGATTGACCGCATTGAAGCTTTGCGAGCCACCAGAAACCTGCATCACGGCCAGCGTCTTGCCTTGGGTCGGGCGCACTGCCCCTTCTGACAGCGGAATCCAGTCGATCTGGGTTTTCATCAGGCCCGTCATCGCGCCGTGCCGCTCGGGGCTGGACCAGACCATGCCTTCGCTCCACGCCACCAGATCGCGCAACTCGCGCACCTTCGGATGGCTGGCATCGGCACCATCATCCACAAGCGGCAGACCGGACGGGTTGAAAAAACGGATGTCCGCGCCGAAGCGGGTCAGAATGCGGCCCGCTTCCTCGGCCGAGAAACGGCTGAAAGACCGCTCTCGAAGGGAGCCGTACAGGATCAGGATGCGCGGCGGGTGGTTACCGACCTTGGGGGCAAGCAAGCGGTCACCATCCATAGGGGCGAAACAGCCCTCATCAATCTGCGGGGTGGAGGCGTCAGGCAAAAAGTCAGGCAATGCGGTTTCCTTCGGCATCTATGATGAGCTGGCCGTCTTCCTTTGCGAACGGCCCCGGCGGCAATCTATCAAGCAGATCAAGCACCCGTTCCGAAGGCCGGCAGAGCCGCACCCCCTTTGGCGTGCACACAATCGGCCGGTTGACGAGGATCGGATGTTCCACCATCGCAGAGAGCAGCGTTTCATCTGACACATCCGCCGCGGTCAGACCCAGTGCCTCTGCCGGAGAGCGGGAGACACGCAACGCTTCACGGGGGGTCAGGTCTGCAGCGGCGAACAAGCCCAGCAGTTGCGCTTTGGTCCAACCCGTTTGCAGATATTCGACCACAACAGGCGCTGAACCTGCGGCATACAGAATTGCCAGAACATTCCGCGATGTACCACAATCGGGGTTATGGTAGATCACGACAGTCATGTCGGAAACCTGTTGCGGGTCCGGTTGGCAAACCAGACCAGGGACAACATTACAGGCACCTCGACCAAGACACCCACAACGGTTACAAGTGCCGCTCCGGAATTGAGACCGAAAAGGCCAATGGCCACAGCGACCGCCAGCTCAAAGAAATTCGACGTACCAATCAGCGCGCAGGGGGCGGCGACATTGTGCGGGACGCGCCAGCGCCACGCCCAGAAATAGCCCAGCGCAAAGATGCCGTAGGATTGGATGATGATCGGCGTTGCCAGCAGCACAATCAGGAACGGGTTGTCGAGGATGACGCTTCCTTGAAACCCGAACAAAAGCACCACCGTCAGCAGCAGTCCCAAAACCGAGCCGGGCTTGATGCGGCTGGTGAAGGCAGTTACGGCCTCCTCGCCCCCTTTGGCCATAAGCCGCGCGCGCGTGATGCCTCCCGCCGCCAACGGCAGCACGATATATAACACGACTGAAAGCACCAGCGTTTCCCACGGCACGCTCAGGTCCATAACGCCCAGCAGCAGGGCAACAATAGGCGCGAAAGCAAAGACCATGATCACATCGTTCAGCGACACCTGAACCAGTGTGTAATTCGGATCGCCCTTCGTCAGTTGCGACCAGACAAAGACCATCGC
>JBFHGI010000458.1:0-2750 GCA_041583175.1 Pseudorhodobacter sp.
CGCCAGTTCGCGCAGGTCATGGCGGCTTTGGTGGTGTTGACCGTTTTTGCCGCACTCAGCCCCGCCAAGGCCGCAACCAATCCGCTCGAAACTGCTGCCAGCGCGGTTGTGGTGCTGCGCAGCGCCGATAACAAGGATAGGTTTCTCGGCTCTGCTTTCGTTTGGGCACAGGGTATTCTGGTGACAAATGCGCATGTTGTCGGCAAGGCGGAAACGGTGCGCGTGGTGGATGCCGCCGGAATAGAATACATTGGCGAGGTGATTGCCCGCGACGCTGTGCGTGATGTGGCCGTTATCACCACTGCGATGGAGCATGCTGGCCTGCCCCATGCCCCCGCCCCCGCTATTGGCGCGGATGCTTGGAGCATCGGCGCGCCCTTGGGACTTGATCTTACACTGACGCGCGGTGTGATCTCTGCCCGCACGCGACAGGTAGACCCGGCTGTGCCGCTGCGGTTTGTTCAGCATGATGCGGCGCTGAACCCCGGATCTTCGGGGGGGCCATTGGTGGACGCAAACGGTGCCTTGATGGGCATGAACAGCCGTATCGCCGATGGTTCGCGCTATTACATCGGCATGTCTTATGCGATTGCCACAGCCGATCTGGAACGGATCGTAGACGGGCTTGTTGCGGAAACCCTGCCCGCCTTTCCCAAACTCGGACTGCAGCTCCGCCCCGTCAGCCGGGAAATTGCGGCCGCACTCGGAATAGAACCGACAGGCGCGTTGATCGACCGCGTGCAGCCGGGGGAACTGGCCGATAAGGCAGGGTTGCTGGCTGGCGATATCATCCTGACGGCAGGCGGAACGGCACTTTCGGAAATCGGCGATCTGGCCTTCGCGATGGAAGATGCCTTGCAAACGGGTCGCTTGGAACTGGGCTTGCTGCGCGACGGCCAGCCATTTGTCGTAACGCTTCCTCTCAGCGCCGAGGAGCCCGGCATTCTGGCGCTGCGCGGGATGGACGGGGCCGCCGGTTTGAACCGTGTCAGTTCTTACCGTCTGGAGGGGCTTGGCGTGGTGCTGGACGACAGCGCGCGCGTGACAACGGTGACTGAAAACAGCCCCGGTCTGTTTGCTGGCCTGATCCGTGGTGATGTGATCCTGCGGGTCAATGGAAACGCGCTGAGCGGCGAGGATTTGCGAAAGCTTGACATCACAGAGCCTGCTCTAATTCTGGTACAGCGCGCGGGCGGGGTGACACTGCATGTCATCCTTGACCCATGGGATACGGGCGAGGGCATTCGCCCGGTCGGCGGCGCGAATGTGCTGGACCCTGCCATTGTCGTTTATTGAAGTGCGAGACATAGAGAGATCACTATGACCGAGAAAAGCAAAATTCTGATTGTTGAGGATGATCCCCAAACCGCCGAGGCCGTCGCCGCGATTGTGGCAGAACTCGGCTGCACGCCTGTTATACGCGACACGTTGGCTGATGGCATCGCCGAAGCGGCGGGGGACTATGCCGTGATCGTCTTTGACAGGATGCTGCCTGGCGGCGACAGTATTGATGCAATAGCCAAACTTCGGGCCTCCGGCTCGACCGCGCTGGTGCTGGTGCTCTCGGCTTTGGGGCGCGCTGTGAACCGGGTGGAGGGGTTGGAAAAAGGCGCCGACGACTATCTGGCCAAACCGTTCGAGCCGGAAGAATTGCGGGCGCGCCTGCGGGCCTTGCTGCGCCGCGCCACGATTCAAGTGCTCGACAATGACCTGATTGCCTTTGGCGATCTGGAAATCCGGCTGAAGGCGCGCACGGTGCATATCGGGCGCACCCATGTTTCCATCAGCCCGCGGGAGTTTGAACTCATCACCTTTATGGCGCGCAATGCGGGGCAAGTGGTGACGCGGACGCAATTGCTGGAGCAGGTCTGGAACCTGCATTTCGACCCCGGCACCAATGTAGTGGATGTGCATGTCGGCCGTTTGCGCCGCAAACTGGAAGAGGCTGCGGGCCGTCCCGTGATCCAGACAGCACGCGGCGAGGGGTATATGTTTGCGCCGCTCTCTGGCACGCGTCCGACCCAAGGATGACGCGCCGCCCGCCTCTGCCCCGCGCAACGCTGCGCCTTGCTGCGATTGTGGCGCTGACGGTCACGCTACTGTCGCTGGTCGGGATGGGGTTGCAATATCGCCTTGTCGCTGCGCGGCTGATGCAGGCGCAGACCAGCCTGCTGGCCGCCGATCTGGACGGGTTCGGCGCGCTTTACGATCAGCGCCGCATCATCGCACTGCGTCAGGCCATCGACTACCGCGCGGCGGCGGCAACGGGGGGCGAGATGTTGCTGTTGCAAGATCGCAGCGGCACTATTCTGGCCGGAACCCGACCCGATTGGCCCGAGGCCCTGCCCGCGCTGGGAACGGACTTCACTGCCGACATGGCGCAGGTCTTTCAGGATGACGGCCAGAACTGGCTTGGCGTTGGCCGCGTTCTGCCAGGTGGTTTCCCGATGCTGGTCGCCCGCTCGCTCGCGCCGATGGAAGCAACTCTGGCTGCGCTTCGACGCGCCATCGTTCTGTTGACGCTGGGCATGCTGGTGGCGGGTTGCGTTGTCGGCTGGGGAGCGGCGCGTGGGATCATGGGGCGCATCGCCCGCATCAATGCGTTGGCCGATAAGGTCGCCGCCGGTGCATTGGATGCCCGCTTGCCCGGCCCGCGTGCACCCGATGAGTTCGGCCTCTTGGAAACCCATGTCCATGCCATGCTCGACCGGATCGAGGCGCTCAACCGTGCGACTCATCGGCTGTCGGAC
>JBFHGI010000459.1:0-2743 GCA_041583175.1 Pseudorhodobacter sp.
GGCCAGGCCGGTATCATTGTCAGAAAAGGGGCTTGCGTCCGCGCTGGGCGACATGACGTGCAGCAATGGTTCATAGGCGATGCCGTCGCCCAGAACGCGCCGCAAGGCCGCCAATACCGTATCCGTGCCGTCTGTCTGTGTCACGCGACACGCCGCCAATAGAATATCGGCAATCGGTTGGTAAAGCGCCTGTGACCCCGCGCGACAATGGCCCTGAAGGAATTGGTACTCATCTTCCATCAAATGCCGGAAATCATGCAGCAATCTGGATTTCCCGATGCCCGGCGGGCCTTCAATCCGGGTGACATGCCACCCTGGCTTGGCGTTTCTCGTCAGATCTTGCAGCACATTTAGCTGTGCTTCCCGCCCCACCATATCCACGAGGCCCCGCCTGATCCGCCGGGAAAACCGCCCGGGGGCATCAATGCTGCCTTTCAGCGCGTAAACCCTCGACGGCCCCGAAAGGCCCTTCAGTTCGAGGCGGCCAAGATCGGTATAAGCCACCTCGCCCTCGACCTGTTCGAAAATCGCCCCGGAGATCAGAATTTGCCCGGGCTGCGCATGTTCTTGTAAGCGGGCAGCGGTGTTGACAGGTTGCCCGATGATATTGACATCCATACCCGCCCCAAAGCCGATTTTGCCGACAACCACCATGCCGCCGCTGATCCCGATACGAAACTCCGGGCGCGCGCCGAAGCGGGCTTCCAGCGCGTCGGTTTCCGCGTGAAGGGCCTGTAGAATCGTCAATGCCGCCCGGCAGGCGCGCAGACTCGCATCCTCGACCGCCACGGGTGCGCCAAAAGCAGCAAGCAGGCTATCGCCCCCGAAGGTAAGCGCCGTGCCGCCCTCGGCCTCGACGGCGGCGACCGCCAGCGCGATCAGGCGGCTGAGCAATTGAAAAGCGTTCTCGGGGCCGATCTGCTCGGTCATTGCGGTTGATCCGACAACATCGGCCAACACCACCGCTGTCCAGCGGCGCTCTCCTCCGGAGGCTGTCAAATCCCGCATCGATACGCAGATGGCAGGACGCGGCGGCGCAGCACGCCCGCTGGAACGGCAAAAGCACCCAGCGCCGCGTAGGGGTGGGCCGCTCGAAAAGTGAATGGAATATCAGTGTATTCTGGCTTGTTCATCCGTGTGTTGCCGTCCCCTGCATCCACACTAAGGCCATAGCTTACCTAAGGGGCGGCGCGCAAGAAGGCTACGCGGCTTTGTGCCTGCCCCGGGGCCAGCAATGTCTGACCAGATGCCCTAATTTCGCCGCAAAAATGCAACTATAGCCAATATATATATCTTAACCATATCAAATATACTGCTGAAATCAGGCACAAGGTCAGGTCCAGATCAACGGAAATGTATCGGTAAAATGTATGCCCAATCGTAAACTGGTCGATCGTTCGCAGGTTTTGCCCTTCCCCGGGGCCACGGATTATGAGTTCCGTCTGGCGCGCAGTTTCGCGGTGTTGGTCGATTGGACTGCGGCACTGAACGGGCGCGTTGAACTGACGGATGTGTTGCAGGTGCTGACCCGGCAAACCGAAGCTGTCAATCTATCGCTCTACAGGTTCCGCCGTCCGCGCAGCGATTTGCAAACGATCGCAGCGATCACGCGAAAGCCTGATGCAATCAAACCGGACGCGGTGAGTGGCAATCTGATCCGCTTTGCCTTGAAAACGCGGCCGGAAACGGTGCTGGCGGGTGCTGTGGTGCGTCTTGGTGCTGCTCGTGCCGATGCAGGGTTTGCCGGTAGCGAAGCGCAACATGAATGGGCGGCACGTCCCAATGTCAGCGAAGTCTCGTCGATCATTCTGGAGGTGACAGAGGCGCATATCGATGTGCTGGAACTGTCATTCGAACAATTACCAAGCATCAACCCTTCTTTGCGCCCTAAAATTGTTATTGATGCCCTGTGCCACGCGTGGTCGCTGCGGCGGCCGGGGTTCGTGACACAGTTGCTTGCAAGGAACGGGGTTCGTGGCGATGCGCCTCGCAATGCCGAAGATGTCTTGGGGGCCAGCAATCCCTTTGCGCTGAGCCGCAGTGAAATCAAGATTGCCGTTTTGTTGGCAAGCGGCGTCAAGCCAAAGGAAATCGCCGAGCATCTGGGGCTTTCGATCGCAACGGTGCGCACGCATCTATCCAAGCTCTATTCCAAAACCCAGACGCAAGGGCAGGCAGAACTGGCAGCCCTCATCACCCGCAACGCTACTTTTGCCGATGCTCCGGCCAAGGAGTAGCGGCGGTGGGTGCATTGATTTTCGGAATTGAGGGGCTTGCCGCCATTTGGCTCATCGCGCCGTTGATGATTGCGATCATACTGTGTGACTTGCGATTCATGCGGATACCGGATGCCATCAGCCTCCTTCTGATTTTGATCTTTTGCGCCTCGGTCCCGTTTTCTTTGCCCATGGGCGCCGTGCTGTGGCAGGTGTTGACGGCAGTGCTGGTTCTTGTGCTTGGCATCACGGCCTTTGCCTTCCGGCTGCTTGGCGGGGGGGATGTCAAGGCGCTTGCCGCACTGGTTCTTTTGATCCCGACCAAAGGGCTGGCCGCTTTTGCCCTGTCCTTTTCGGCCTGCCTGATTTTAGGCGTCGTCTTTGTTCAGACGATGCGCTTCCTCATCACGGCGAAATCCTCCAATTGGGCCTTTCTGAATGGCGAAAAGCGGTTCCCGATGGGGGTGTCTATCGGGGGGGCTGGGCTGGTTTACAGCGTGATATCAGGACCTTGGACGCTTCCCTAA
>JBFHGI010000460.1:0-2732 GCA_041583175.1 Pseudorhodobacter sp.
GAAAGCGGAGTTGCCGCCGAATTCTTTGGCCGCATGATCGCGGCGCAAGGTGGCCCCGCCGATTTTGTCGACCGCTGGCCCGATCGTCTGCCCGCCGCTCCCGTGGTCATGGACCTGTGCTGCGCGGACGGCGGTTTTGTCGCCGCGATCGATACCGAGGCACTCGGCCATACGGTTGTACAACTCGGCGGCGGGCGTTTGCAGCAAACGGACCGCATCAACCCCTCGGTGGGCCTGTCGCAAATCGTCGGCATCGGTGAAGAGGTGGAACCCGGGGCTGCCCTTCTGCAAGTCCACGCCACCAGCGTGGAGGCCGCAGAAGCCGCCCTCGAACGGCTCCGCTCTGCCTATGTTATCCGCGAAGATGCGCCGGACCTGCCGCCTCTGATCTATGGACGCATAACATGACGCAAAACCCAAACAGGGCCTTCCTGATCGTGATGGATAGTGTCGGCATCGGCGGCGCGCCGGATGCGGCCGATTTCGGCGATGCGGGGGCCAATACGCTGGGCCATATCGCTGCCGAATGTGCAGCCGGTCGCGCCGATCAGGGCAGGGCAGGGCCGCTGAGACTGCCGAATTTGGCAAGCCTCGGTCTAGCCCAAGCGATGGAACTGGCCGAACCGGGTGCCTCGCTGTCGCTCGGTGGCTTGCCGCCGGCGTTGCAGCGACCTGCCGGTCGCTGGGGCGCAGCGACCGAGATCTCGCGCGGGAAGGACACGCCATCCGGGCATTGGGAACTGGCAGGGGTTCCGGTGCCTTGGGATTGGTCTTACTTCCCCGATACCACCCCCGCCTTCCCGCCCGATGTGGTGGCCAAGGTTTGCGAACTTGCCGGAACCGACGGTATTCTGGGCAACTGCCATTCCTCCGGCGTGCCGATCATCAACGCCCATTGCGAGGAACATCTGCGCACAGGCTGGCCGATATGCTACACCTCGGCAGATTCCGTCTTCCAGATCGCCGCGCATGAAGAGGAATTCGGTCTGGACCGCCTGCTGAAACTTTGCGCCGACCTTGCGCCTTACCTTCACGCGCGCAAGGTGGGGCGTGTCATCGCGCGCCCCTTTACCGGGACCTGCGACCATTTCAAACGCACCCCCAACCGCCGCGATTTCGCGATCGCCCCGCCCAGCCCCACCTTGCTGGACTGGGTGCAAGACGCAGGGCGCGCCACCCATGCGGTCGGCAAGATCGGCGACATTTTCTCGCATCGCGGCATCAGCGCTTTGCACAAGGGCAAATCAGACGCTGACCTTTTCGAACAGCTTTTGGCCCTGCAAACCAGTGCCGAACCCGGTTCCTTGACCTTTGCGAACTTCGTGGAATTCGACAGCCTTTATGGCCACCCGCGCGACGTGGCCGGATATGCCCGCGCGCTGGAATGGTTCGACGCGCAGATGGGCCGTTTTCTGACCGCCATGCGCGCCGGCGATCTGGCGATTTTCACCGCCGATCACGGCAATGACCCCACTTGGCGCGGCACCGAACACACCCGCGAACGCGTGCCGGTGCTCTGTGCCGGCATTGCCCCCGGCGAAATCGGCCTCTGTGCCTTTACCGATGTCGCGGCCTCGGTCGCGCATCACCTCGGGGTGGACAACCAAGGCCCCGGACGGAGTTTTCTATGACCTATCTTTCCGCCACCAACCCGGCGAAAATCGAACTTCACCTGCATCTCGAAGGTGGTGCGCCGCCTGCCTTCATCCGCGGATTGGCCAAGGAAAAACAGGTTGATATCGGCGGTATCTTCGACGCGCAGGGCAACTACAAATATACAGATTTCTGGGATTTCCTGCGCGTCTATGAGGCTGCGACCCAAGTACTGCAAACCCCGCAGGATTTCCATCGGCTGACGCTGGCCGTGCTGGAAGAAAGCTTCAAATCCGGCGTGATCTATACCGAGGCTTTCTTGTCACCCGATTTCTGCGGCGGGCGCGATGTGGGGGCTTGGCGTGAATACCTTCATGCCATACGCGAGGCTGCCGATATTGCCGAAAAAACCATGGGCATCACCCTGCGCGGCATCGTCACCCCCATCCGCCATTTCGGCCCCGAAAAGGCCCGCGAAACCGCGCTTTGTGCGGCAGAAACGGCTGGCGACTGGATTGTGGGGTTCGGTATCGGCGGAGATGAGAAATCCGGCCATCTGTCGGATTTCGGGTGGTCCTTCGACTGCGCGCGCGAGGCGGGCTTGCGTGTCACCGCCCATGCTGGCGAATGGGGCGGGCCGGACAGCGTGCGCTCGGCTATCGAAGACCTGAGGGCCGAACGCATCGGCCACGGTGTGCGCGCCATCGAAGATCTGGCACTGGTCGATGAGATTGCCGAAAAAGGCGTGGTGCTGGAGGTCTGCCCCGGCTCCAACGTCGCCCTCGGCCTTTACCCCAGCATCCGCAAACACCCGATCAACGACTTGCACAAGCGGGGCGTCACCGTCACCGTTTCCACCGATGACCCGCCGTTTTTCCACACCACAATGCAAAAGGAATACGCCGCCCTGCACGATGCCTTTGACTGGGACGATGCGTTTTTTGACCAATTGGCCAAGGCTTCGCTTGACGCGGCCTTTTGTGACGCCGATACCAAGGCCCGACTGCACAAAACACTGGAGCAAAGCCATGCGTGACCATCTGACCATCGTGACCCATCCTCTGGTGCAGCACAAACTTTCCCTGATGCGCGACAAGGATACCTCGACCGCCAGCTTCCGCCGCTTGCTGCGCGAGATC
>JBFHGI010000461.1:0-2730 GCA_041583175.1 Pseudorhodobacter sp.
GAAGATGGGTTTGTGCCAAGTTGTCAAAGCGGGGGGATGCGATTCTGGCAAAGCGTAGCAGGATGGGTTGTGGGCGGGTACTGGCGCGAAGGCCGATCCCCAGCCCGGCGTGAAGCTCGGCGATTGCGTCCTCCACTCTATCGTAGAATGGAAGGTCTTGTTCGGTAAGCGGCCCCCCCCCTTCGATCCCTTCGCTTTGCTGCGATAAGAGCCCATCAACCGAAAGCAGCGGGGCTGCCAAGTGCAGTCGCTGCCCCGTCATGCGTTGTGGCGATAGCCCGCGCCACCAAGACTGCCTGTAGGCGGCCTTGGCCGAAAAGGTCGGGTCTGCCCCAGCGGCCCGTGCGGGGCCCGTTGCGACAAAGCGAGTTCCATCCCAACCATGAAGCGTCAAGCCCCGCGCGCCCGATGATGCCTGCCAGATCATGGCCCCAAGAATTACGACATCCATGGGCGGAGCCGTCTGGTAGTCGCGACGGGGTTGCCCTGTCAGGGCTGTATCGGACGGGGCCTTCGTCAAAGCGCGGATCAGCGCGTGGCATTCCGCGAGTGTTGTCAGGAAATCGGTCGGGTCGGTGTTTGGATCTCTAGCCGAAAGCCGCCCCGCCAACACCGCCGCCACCCGCAGTAAAGCCGCCAATCGCGGTGCTGCATCGGCGCGGGCGGAAATGGCGATGTCGAACAATCGATCCTGCGCCAGTGCCGCGTCACCGCGCAGGCCATGAACCATCGCGCGGCGCACTACATCTGCAGCATCGTGCAAGAGAGTAGCGTCCACCGCACCTATCGCTTCGGCTACTTCGGGCAGTGCATGGCCGCCCAGTGTAAGGGCAGCCGCCGCGATGAACCGTTTACGCCGCCCCTCCGGTCCGTCAAACAAGGCCTTGTTCAAGCCGCTGCCTGCCACAAATGTTACTGGCGAAGGTGCGGCGGCCATTTCCACAAGGCAACTGGAGTCATCCTCGCTTATGCGGGCTTTAACCGACAAGGCCGCGATTCGCAGGGCCTGGGGCCAATCCGCCCCTGCGAATTCCTCGATTTCGGCGAGCGTTAACCCCGTAATCTCGGCCTTGGCGGAGGGGCCCCCTTGAAGCGGTAACGAAGCGCGCAGACGCAGGATGGCAACCAGCACATGTTTGCAAATGCCAGTCGCAGGACAGGTGCATCGGGCCTTCGTTGGCCCGCCCTTGTCCAAAACCACCTCATAGCCTTCGACGCTCAGCAGCGCCATGTCTTCGGTCTCCGATAGTAAAACCGCATCCTGCGCTGCTTGCGCGCGCCGCAGCAGACCCGCCGAGGCCAAAGCCACTAACGCCGTGTCATCATGCGCAGCAAGCATCTTGCGCAGGGCGCTCATCTCATGACTCCGGCCAGCCAATCTGCAAAACGGTCAGGCGACATGGCGCCGATCTCCATCCCTAACCTTGCCACTTCCTCTGCAAGCGTGGCATTGAACCATGCCTTGCCAGAGCTATCCAGCGCGGGGAGGCCCAGTAGCGTTACCCGTGCCTCGGCCAACCGCGCGATGGCTCGCAGAAGCGGGCGGGTGGACCCTCCTTCGTAAAAATCGGTCACAAGGGCAAGCACTGTGCGGTCAGGATCGTCGATCAGCGTTTCGCAATAGGTCATGGCTTTGCCGATGTCGGTACCGCCGCCCAGTTGTACCGACAAAAGCGTGTCAATCGGGTCGGTCAGCCGGTCGGTCACGTCCAGCACGGATGTATCGAACAACACCATCTTGACGCGCACCCCCGGCAGGCCCGACAGGATGGCCGCCAAAACCGCCGCATGAATGACGCTATCGGTCATGGAACCGCTTTGATCGACGCAAAGTACGACCGTCCACGGCAAGCGCCTGCGCACCCGCGCGTTGAAACGTAAACGATCAGCAATGATGCGTTGGCGTTCAGGGTCATAGCGGGACAGGTTGTCGCGCAGCGTGCCCCGCCAGTCGAAATTCGCGGCTGACACGACGTTGGACCGCGCAAAGCGGTTCCGCCGCCCGGAAAAGGCTTGCTCGACCTTAGGCTTCAACCGCTCGACGATCTGATCGATGACGCGCTGCGCCACCGCCCGCAACTGCGACTTCAGCGCATCCGGCGCGCGGCTGTGGAAAGAAAGCAGCATGGGCAGCAGGTCTTGTCGCGGCTCGATACTGGCCATCAACTGTGGATCTTGCAAAAGCTCGGTCATGCCGTAGCGGTTGAGCGCATCTGCCTGCAATGTCTCAAACACGTCAGCGGGGAAAAGCCCGCGCGCCTGGCCAAGCCAACCCAGAGCAGTCATCTGCGTCGGGTCGAGAGAGCCGCCACGATCCGCCAGTCCGCGCCCCGCATATTCGCGGCCATAAAGGTAATCGAGCGTTTCATCCATGCGTCCGTCGCGACCTTGCATGCTGCCAAGACGGTTCTGCGCATATCGCCCCAAGGCAAGGCGCCACCGGCGTTTGGCTTCCTTGTTGCTCATGCTTCACCTTCCAGCAATCCGTCGGCGTGCAGCGCCTCTAGCAGGGCGGCTTGCGCCATTAGGCCGGTTGCGAGGTCGCGCTCGGTGAATTGTGTCGCGGCCAATGCGTCGGGCCATGCGCCATGCCGTGCGGCCAGCGCATCCGCAAGGCGGTCGGCTTCTCTGGGGTTAAGTACGGCGAAGGCGCGGCGCAAAGTAGGTAATAGCGTCAGAAAGTCACTCTCGGTCAGGGACACCAGAAAGGCGTCCACCGATGCCAGCACC
>JBFHGI010000462.1:0-2730 GCA_041583175.1 Pseudorhodobacter sp.
GCCGACGATGCGGAACAGTTCCACATCAACGGCTTTCATCGCGGTACACAGCGTTGCCAGTTTTGGCCGTTCCTCCGGGCGCAACACGGCGCTGTCAAAGTCGAAAGTGATGCGCACATTGATCTGGGCATCTTTCTCGATCTCGGAATAGGCAACGGGGGCGACTGCCGTGCCGCCTTGCTCCGAAACAGTCGGCACAACGGCTGCATCACTGTTGGGAACCAGCTTCAACCCGCGGGTTTTCTGCTTTTGAAACAGGGCCTGCAATTCCTCGGCTGTGGCTGTTGCCGCATCCGCGCCTTGTGCGAAAGCGGGGGCAGTGGCCAGCATAGCGGCCATGCCAAGGACGGGAATCAGAATTAATTTTCTGGTAAACATGGCGAAATGCCTTTCTTTAGGGAAAATGAATACCTGAAAACTATACCAGACGCCGCCGTCAAACAATGTTTTTCACATGCGCTCCCTGCGATCAGCAAGACGGCGCGCAGGAAAAAGGGGCAAAGGCCTTGGCAATTTTGTTCCTTTGGCAGCCAAAATGCGATATGTCTTTCTCTGCGTTGAATTCATTGAAGTAACGGCTATCTCCATGCGTCTTTTACCTGCACTTGCTATTGCTGGCGCTGTTTTGGCGCTTCCGCTGATATGGATCGGCTCTGCCTATATGTTCGCGCCCGATGATGGCAGTAACAAAGCTTTGTTCTCCGACGCGCCTGCGGGGTCTGCGGTTGACAGCGCTGCGCGGATCGAGATCGAGATCTTGCGCCAGCAGATGGAAGACCTGCAACAGCGCCTCGGCACGGTAGAGGAGGAACTGACGCGCCTGCAAAACATGCCGCGCAACGACCAGCCCTTCGATTTCGGCGGGCAGGATATGGGTGAACCGCTGGAACGTCTGGGCGACAACCAGATCGTGGACAGCTACGCCCAGACGGTGCTGATCGCGGGCCGCCGCAAGATCAACGAAGGCCTGTCCGTGTCCCGCCCCAGTTTTCTGGTCGAGATGTTCGGTCTGCCGCGCGAAGTGCTTTCGGATGATTGTGAGTCGATGACCAATCCCAAGCTGAAAGAAATGCTGATCACGGGCGATGTCGGCCCCATTCGTGTTTCCATGTTGCGCCCTGCTGTCGAATCCATGACGCGGGTGTTTGAAAAGGTGAAACAGGTCGATGTTGATCTCTATAACCGCATTTCGACCGCTGGCGCGCTCTGTGTGCGGCGTATCCGCGGCTCCAAGTCATCGGTTTCCACCCATGCGTTCGGCTTGGCGGTGGATCTGAACATTGACGGGCATCTTGACACGCTTGGAGACGGTAAAACCCAGCTGGGCCTGACCATCCTTTCGGATTTCTTTCAGGAAGAGGGCTGGTTCTGGGGTGCCTCCTTTTCACGCGAAGACAGTATGCATTTCGAAGTGGCCAAAGAAACGATCGAGAAGTGGCGCGCCGCTGGCGATATCTGAACATCGCTTTTCGCGGTAATTTGACAGGGCGACCGCTGGCTTTGACGCCAAAGGGGTTTCCAGACACCGGCCAACCCGCTACATTATCCCTATTGAAAACACGCATAGACAGTTGAATTTGGGGGGGCAATGCTCCGATCTATCAAGACAAGTTTGTGGCTTGCGCTTTTTGCGATGTGCTTGCTGTTGCCTCGCACGGCGTTTGCCAATCGCGTGGCGCTTGTCATCGGTATCGCCAAATATGCCCATATCGAAAGTCTGGACAACACCGCCAATGACGCGCGGTTGATCGCCGACACGCTGCGCGGGATCGGGTTTGATGTGACCTTGGTTGTCGATGCGGGCTATGCCGAACTGGCCCAAACCATGGACAGCTTCGCGTTCGAGGCGGAAACCGCCGAACTGGCGCTGATCTATTTCGCAGGCCACGGCATTGAAGTGCAGGGCGAGAATTTTCTGGTGCCTGCCGATGCCGATGTTCGCTCTAACCGCGATGTGCAGCGGCAATCGGTCTCGCTGGACAATCTGTTGCAAACCGTGGACCGCGCGCGGGTGATGCGGATCGTTATTCTGGATAGCTGCCGCAACAACCCCTTTGGCGACGCGATTGACCCGAATGCCGAAGTGACCGCCCAGACAGCCCCGCAAACCAGCGCGCCCGCAGGTGGCCTTGCCCCGCCCAGCCCGGACCGTGGCACATTGGTCGCCTTTGCCGCGCGGGATGGGCAGGTGGCACTGGATGGCACGGGGGCCAACAGCCCGTTTGCGACGGCGCTTGCCAGCAAGATGAAGATACCGGGCCTGGAAATCAGCCTGATGTTCCGGCAGGTGCGCGATCAGGTGCTCGCCGACACATTTAACCAGCAAGAGCCACATACCTACGGCTCCCTTTCCGGTGTTCCCTTCTACCTTGCAGGCCCTGCCGAAGGCGATGCGCCAACCACGGGCGATCTGCGCGTGGCATGGTCTGCGGTGCGCCCCGATCAGGAACAGCAGTTGGTGGCGCTGGCCGAATTGGGCGATACCCGCTCGATGGTGGGCCTTGCCTATATGCGCCTGAACCCCGAAGCAGATAGCTTTGACCCGACCGAGGCCGTGGGCCTGCTGACGCGCGCGGCCGAGGCAGGCTCGCCCGAGGCGCAGTTCGAACTGGCAAAGTTGTATGAGCGTGGTCTCGGCGTCCCGCAGGATTTTCCGCGCGCTTTGTCCTTGTACCAACAGGCGGCGGATCAGGATTTCGCGGATGCGATCAACGACTTGGGCTTTCTCTA
>JBFHGI010000463.1:0-2721 GCA_041583175.1 Pseudorhodobacter sp.
ATGCACTCTCAATCTGGCCGAAACCTGTGTGGAATCGTTGACGGTTGCGGAACTGTTGGAAATCTGCGGCAAGACCGACAGTTTCATGGCAGAGATTCTACCGATGAAGCTGACTTACGGCGCGATTGAAGGCTCTGACCGGTTGCGCGTCGCGATCTGTGCGATGTACCAGCGCCAGACCCCGCAGAATGTTGTCGTGACGCATGGCACGATTGGCGCGAATGCCTTGGTGCATGAAACGCTGGTCGAACCGGGGGACCGTGTGATTTCGGTCTTGCCGACCTATCAGCAGCATTATTCCATCCCCAAAAGCTATGGCGCGGATGTGCAGATCTTGCCGCTGCATGTGCAAAACGGCTTCTTGCCCGATCTGGCAGAGTTGGAACGCCTCGCCACGCCGGGCACCAAGCTGATTGCCATCAACAACCCCAACAACCCCACCGGCTCGCTGATGGATGAGGCCTTCCTTGCACGGGTGGCTGAGATTGCGCGGCGCGTCGGTGCCTATGTGCTGTGTGATGAGGTCTATCGCGGCACCGACCAGCAGGGCAGCGGGTTTACCACCTCGATCGCGGATATCTATGAAAAGGGGATCAGCACGGCAGGAATGTCCAAGGCGTTTTCCTTGGCGGGTCTGCGACTTGGCTGGATTGCGGGGCCGGAGGAGGTGATCCGCGCGGTGTCGGTGCATCGCGATTACACCACGATCAGCGTGGGCATGATCAATGACTATCTGGCAGCCCTCGCCTTGGAAAACCGCGACAAGATTATCGCGCGCAGCCAGCGCATCACGCGCGGCAATCTGGCGATATTGGATGCTTGGGTGCAGGCAGAGCCGCTTATCACCTATCTCAAACCCGCTTCGGGCACGACGGCACTGCTGCGCTATCACCTCGACTTGCCCAGCCGCGATTTCTGCATCCGCCTGCTGAACGAAACCGGCGTGATGCTGACCCCCGGTTCCGCGATGGAGATGGAGGGCTGGCTGCGCATCGGCTACGCAAACTCCCCCGCCATTCTGCGCGAAGGTCTGGAAAAGATGAGCGGTTTTCTGGCAAAGCTGCAGGCAGAGCAGGGCTAGGCGGCAGCCTTAGCCAATCCGCGCTTCGGCCTCGATCTCTACCCGGAAATCCCCGATCAACGAGCCTGCCAGAAAGGTGGTGTTCGCGGGCGGAAAATCCGCGAAAAAGCGACCATGCGACAGCGAGGCCGGCTCCACATCTTCCATCCCTTGCAGGTACATGCGGGTGCGCAAAATATCCGACGGTTTGCCACCCAATGCGCGCACCGCCGCGGCAATCTTGTCTAGAATATAGGTCGTCTGTGCGCCTGCGTCACCGGGGGCAACCGTGTGGTCCTGCCCATGCGTAGCCGTGGTGCCGGAGACCAGAATCCGGTCGCCATCGCGAATGGCGCGGCAATAGCCCGCAATCGGTTCCCATTTGGAGCCGGTAAACACCCGCGCACGGTCGGGGCGGTTCGCGTCCGGCGTTGCCTCATGCGCCAGCGGCATCGCATCAAGATGGTGGCTCAGATCGCCCGAAGCCGTCAGGAACGGCGGCTGGCGGTATTCATCGCCGCAGTCTCCGGGGATAGGTGCGGTATGGGCAAAAGCCGCGTTCAGGGTGGCGTGATCTTCGGCATCAAGGGCGAATTGGAACGGGCGAAGATTGTCGGCGCGGTGGATATTCCCGCCCAGACGCGCGCCAACGATGGTGGCCGCGACATGTGCATGTTCCAGCACCCAGCGGGTTGCAACATTGGAAATCGAAACCCCGTGCTTGCGTGCAATCAGATCCGCCGCCCGCAATATGCCTTGATACCCTTCCCAACCACCCGAGGCCTGAATGAACCGCAGATATTTGGACCCGCTCCAATCCGCCATCGCTTCCGGTTCCGGCTTGCCCAACCAGCGTTCCGACAGGAAACCGCCGCATAGCGTGCCATAGGCCAGCAGCTTCATGTCATGCCGCGCACAAACCTGCGCCAAGGCACCCGCCGCGCGCCGGTCAATCAGCGAAAAGGACACCTGATTGGAGACCAGCGGAATGCCCTCGGCCCGCGCCAGATGTAGATGGGCCGCATCGAAATTGGTCACGCCGATTTCACCGATCAGTCCCTCGTGGCGCAGGCGCGTCATTTCGTGCAAAGCATCCAGCCATGCGGGGTGCTCAAAACTCCACCAATGGAATTGCAGCAGGTCCACACGGTCCACGCCAAGCCGGTCCAGCCGGTCCTGCACGCCTGCACGTACGATCTCGGCGCTCATCGGTCCCGGTGCAGGGCACCATTTGGTGAAGGCGCGGGGGCGGGGTGTGGCGTCCCAGCGGCGCAGCATCTCGCCCGTAATCAGCTCGGACGTGCCGTAATGGTCGGCCATGTCAAATGTGTCAAACCCTTCCGCCGCATAGCCCGCCAAGGCCTGCGCCCCTGCCACGGGGTCCAGCAGCTCACCGTCTTTTTCCTGATCGGCCACCTGCCATAGCCCTGTAACCACGCGCGCGATTTCCAGACCGGGGGCGAGGGTGATGCGATCAGGTTTCATTCGGCTGGTTCCTTTATTTCGGGCGTTGAGGGGCTGCGTTCCGGCAAAATCCCCTGTGGTCGCCACAGCAGGATCAGGCACAGCATAACGCCGATAATCACGATTTGCAGCGAAGCGGCGCGGGCTTGCTGATCTGCAGGAAAAATCTCGGAAATGGCGGCCCCCGAGAGCGCCCA
>JBFHGI010000464.1:0-2715 GCA_041583175.1 Pseudorhodobacter sp.
AGCGGTGACTGACGGCCTTTTGGCGCAAGCAGCACGCGGCGCGACCCTGGTGGTGGCGACCCATGATCCCGCCCTAGCAACACGCATGGGCAGGATCATCACGATCGGGGCGGAACCGTGAAGGCGCTTTGGAAAATCTTTAGCCTGATCCTGCGAGAGCAGCGCATCGCATTGACA
Source organism: Pseudorhodobacter sp. (assembly GCA_041583175.1). Classification (GTDB taxonomy): domain Bacteria; phylum Pseudomonadota; class Alphaproteobacteria; order Rhodobacterales; family Rhodobacteraceae; genus Pseudorhodobacter. The sequence continues at coordinate 178 of JBFHGI010000464.1, forward strand.
CGAGGCGCATCGCTCAGCTTTTTGGTGCTGGCGATGGGGGCCGCGCTGCTGGGCCTGTCCGGTTGGTTCATCACTGCTGCGGCAGCAGCGGGATTGGCCGGAGCGGGTGCTGTTTTCGACGTCTTCAGACCCTCTGCGATGGTGCGTTTTCTCGCCTTGGGGCGAGCGACAGCGCGTTACGGCGAGCGGGTACTGACCCATGATGCAACGCTGCGCGCTTTGCAATCGCTGCGCCTGAACCTTCTGGGCGGGCTTATGGCGACCTCTTACAAGCGGGCCATCCGGCTTCGCGGGGCGCAGGCACTCAACCGGCTCACCTCGGATATCGACGCTTTGGACGGCGTGAGTCTACGGCTGGTCTTGCCGCTGTTGGCGGGCCTTTCGGCGCAACTTACCGCATTTCTGGTGCTTTGGTGGCTGGTTGGTTTGCCCATCGCCTTGTGGGTTTTCGCCGGTTTCACTGTCGGGGCGCTGGTCATTTTCTGGCAAACCCTGCGCCAGACGGCGCGTCTGTCGCGCAAGGCCGAAGCGACGGTGCAAGCCTTCCGCACCCGTTTGATCGACCTGATCCGCGCGCGCCGCGATCTGGCTGCCTACGGTCGTTTGACCGCGCAGGCTGCCTTCACGGTGGCGGCAGAGGAGCGCCGGCTTGAACTGCGTCGCCAACAGGACAGGGCAGAGCGTATTACAGGTGCCGCAACGCAAATCTTGGGCGCTATCCTTGCAGCAGGCACACTTTGGCTTGGGATTGCCATGGTGCAGGCAGGCGTAATTGCCCCGCCATTTGCGGCTCTCGGGTTCTTTACCTCACTTGCCTTGGCGGAAACTATTGCGCCCCTGCGCAGGGCGGCGAGCGATCTTGGCCGGATGGCCGAGGCGGCGCGGCGGGTGTCTCGTGACATGGCCCCCACACCTCCAACGCCGGAGGCCTCGGAAAGCCCCCCAGGCGGCCCTTTGCATCTGCAGTCCGTTACACTTTACCGCGATCTCTCGACCGTACCGCTCTTAACGGATCTGAGTTTTTCCGTGTTGCCCGGCGAGACCGTTGCTTTGACCGGCCCCAGCGGCGTTGGGAAATCAACACTACTTCTGGCCGTCGCCGCATTGCACCCCATTGCAAAGGGACGCATTGCCTTGGGGGACACTTCAATTGCCGAATACCCCGAGGCCATCCTGCGCAAGACGGTAACGCTTTTGCCCCAGCGCAGCGCGTTGATGTCTGGCAACGTCGCCGATGCGTTGCGCCTCGCCGCACCGGATCTTGATGACGCAGCTCTGTGGCAGGTGTTGGAAGTCGTGCAACTGGCTTCGACCCTCGACGCACGCCAAGGGCTTGAAACGATGGTCGGCATGCGCGGCGAAGGCCTGTCGGGCGGCGAAGCCCGCCGCCTTTCGCTGGCCCGCGCCCTTTTGCGGCGGCCTGACATTTTGTTGCTGGATGAACCGACTGAGGGGCTGGACAGCGCCACCGCCAGACAGGTCTTGCAGAATATCAGAGGCTATTTGCCGAAGTCAGCCATCCTCATTGCGGCACATCGCCCCGCCGAGATAGAATTTGCTGACCGCTGCCTGCCTTTGCTCTAAGTTGTATTACTAATGTTGGTTTGATCCAGATCAATGTTGCCGGTGCAGCAAAGATGCACATATTCCAACAATGGAATGCATGATGGTATCGAGACGCCATCCGGAATTGGAGCTGAAGAGATGGAATTCGGTATCGTCGAATTATCACGCCTGCAATTTGCAGTGACGGTGATGTATCACTTCCTATTCGTCCCGCTCACCTTGGGCCTGTCGATCCTCGTCGCTATCATGGAAACGGTCTATGTGATGACCAATCGCCCGATCTGGCGGCAGATGACCAAATTCTGGGGCATGTTGTTCGGTATCAACTTCGTGCTCGGTGTCGCCACCGGAATCACGATGGAATTCCAGTTCGGCATGAACTGGAGCTATTACAGCCATTACGTAGGGGATATTTTCGGTGCACCGCTTGCCATCGAAGGTCTGATGGCGTTTTTCCTTGAGGCAACCTTCGTTGGCCTGTTCTTCTTTGGCTGGGACAAGCTGAGCAAGGTCGGGCATCTGACCGTCGCATGGCTGGTCGCCATCGGATCGAATTTCTCGGCCCTGTGGATTTTGATCGCGAATGGCTGGATGCAAAACCCGGTCGGCGCGAAGTTCAATCCAATGACCATGCGCATGGAAATGACAGATTTCTATGAGGTGATGTTCAACTCGGTCGCGCAGGCGAAATTCGTGCATACGGTTTCGGCGGGCTATGTCACTGCCTCAGTTTTTGTGATCGGCGTCTCCGCCTGGTACCTGCTGAAAGGCCGCCATGCAGAACTTGCCCGCCGCTCTATCACGGTTGGCGCAGCTTTTGGCCTCGCCTCAGCTCTCTCGGTTGTCCTGCTCGGAGACGAATCCGGTTATGACGTGTCGCACAACCAGAAAATGAAGCTCGCCGCGATCGAGGCGATGTGGGAAACGGAACCGGCCCCTGCCCCGTTCAATCTGATCGGTTTTCCGGACCAG
>JBFHGI010000465.1:0-2706 GCA_041583175.1 Pseudorhodobacter sp.
ATCGTATAGCGCAGGCCGACCTTGACGCCGCGGGCCTTGCAGGCACGCACGCCCGCGATTGCCGCGTCGAAGGCACCATCGACCCCGCGAAACCAATCATTCGTGGCCCCGATACCGTCAATCGAAATGCCGACATAATCAAAGCCGAGCGCCTCGATCCGTTCGATGTTTTCCGCAACGCGCGTGCCGTTGGTTGACAGCGACAGATGCCGGAACTTCAATTCCTTGGCCCGTTCGGCCAGTGTGAAGAAATCAAACCGGCTGAGGGGTTCACCCCCTGACAAAATCAGCGCCGGAATACCAAAACCCTTCAAGTCTTCCAGAACGCCCAAGGCCTGCGCCGTCGTCAGCTCCCCCGGAAAGGGCACATCGGCAGAGGTGGTATAGCAGTGGCGGCATTTCAGATTGCAGGTGCGCGTCAGGTTCCAGATGACGACCGGTTTTACCCCGCCCGCGCTCGTCCTGCGGCGCGCCGGTGTCGGCGTCACCAATTCGCGCATATATTGGGTCAATCGAAACATATCAGGCCCCTCCGCTGATCCGCATACCGGTCTTTTTCAAGATGCGGGTGGAATAGAGAATGTCATTGGCGCGGGCGGCATCGCCCAGAATGCCCGCGATCACCTGGCGCTTGTCTTCCACCTCATCACGGGTGCTGCCGTGGATCATCGCGAACAGATTATAGGGCCAGCCTTCGGCGCGCGGGCGTAAATAGCTGTGGGAGACAAAGGGCAAAGCGCCGATCTGCGCGCCCAGAGTTTCGGCGCGGGCATCCTCGACATCCCAGACGCTCATGCCATTGGCGACCATGCCCAGCGCGTAATGATTGGGCGCAAGGGCAATGCGGCGGATGATGCCGCGCGCCTGCATGGCCTGCATTCGGCTGATCACTTCGTCTTCGGTCAGATGCAATTGCGCGGCGACAACGGCATAGGGTGCAGGCGACAGCGACAGCCCGCTTTGCGTGGCCGCGATGATACGGCGATCTATGGCATCCAGCGTCATGCCTGCACCCGAAAGCCGATGAAAAACTCGCGCAGCTTGGGAAAGCGCAGCACGCTATGACCGGTCTCAAGCTCGATCTTTTTGGCCACGCGCCCGATCCCCTCTTCGGTTTCGCAAGCCAGCACGAACCACATGTTCAGCCGGTGCGTCCGTTCATAATTATGCGCCACCTCGGGATGTGCATTGACCAAAGTCACGGCCTCTTCAAATTCTGCCGCTGGCACCTCCATCGCGCAGAGGCAGAACGCGCCCCCCATCGCCGCCGCGTCATAGAATGGGCCGAAACGGGTGATTGCGCCGATTTCGCGCAGGTTTGTGATGCGGGCGATCAGGTCCTCCTCGGCGATGCCCAGTTTGGCCCCCGCTTCGGCAAAGGGGTGCTTGGAAATTGGAAACCCATCCTGCAAAGCGTTCAGAATGGCACGGTCGGTGCTATCCAGTGCATCTGGCGGAAGGCTGCTGCGGCGCATCAGGCGGCCCTTTCCTGGCTGAGAAGCGCGCCGGATTGTTTGAAACAGCGCGTTGAGAAGAGAACTTGGGGTGAGGTGCCGGCCAATGCGGGCAAGGCTTTGGCCTGTTCCAATACGGCCAAGGCTTCGACGCGGCTGCGGGCATGGATCATGGAGTAGAGCGTGTAGGGCCAGACATCCGGCACCGTAACGCGCTGGTAACACAGGCTTATTCCGGGCAGCGCCGAAAGGGAAAGCCCCGCCTCTGTGATCTGCGGCAGGGGCACATCCCAGACCACCATCGCGTTAGAGGTCCAGCCCACGGCGCGATGCCGCACGATCACGCCGATGCGGGTCAGAATCTCGGCTGCACTCAGGGCGGCGATGCGGGCGATAACCTCGGCCTCGGTACGATCGAGCCGCTTCGCCAAGTGCAGATAGGGTTGCGAAACCAATGGCAGGCCCGAGGAAAGCGCTTGCAGGATGGGCCTGTCATCGGGGCGCAGCGCCGTCATATCGGGGGCGGGGCGTGGGGACATTTGCGCGCGCGGGCCTTGCAAGGCAAAGCCCAGATCGATGTTGAAGGCCTGCACCAGCCGCAGGTCCAGAATCTCCAGCCCTGTCGCCGCCCGCAGCCGTGCCAGTTGCGCCGCCAGCGCGTCGGTATCGGCGGCGGTGGCGACAAACCACAGGTTCCAGTCGTTTTCGCGCAGGTAGGAATGGTTCACCCCCGCCTCGGCGTTGATCCGTTGCGCGACCTCTTCAATCCGGCTTTCCGGCACCGCCATCGCCGCCAGAGTGGAGGCCCCCGCCGTATTGGGCCGCACCGTCCCCCCCACGCGCGAGATTTGCCCCCGTGCCTGTAAACCCGCCAGCCGTGCGATCACCTGCGCTTCATCCAGCCCTAAATCCTGCCCGAGCACCGCGAAGGGGCGCGGCACCAGCGGGAAATTGCGCTGGTAGTCATCCAGCAGGTGGCGGTCGATCTGATCGAGGCGCTGGGGCATCACAACCCCGTCCGATGCGCGCGCGCGGTAAAGAAGATGCCGGAGGGGCTTTGCGCTGCAATCTCTCCGATCTTCTTGCGGCTTTGGGTGTCATAGATCACGATCTTGTCGTCATCGCGCGATGAAATCCAAACCTCGGCGCCGCGTGGCGCAAATTCCATGTGCAGCACCGCTTTGCCGGGGGTCAGGCTGGCGACAACCTGATGGTTGCGGCTGTCGACGACTTGCACGGTATCATTCAGCGG
>JBFHGI010000466.1:0-2701 GCA_041583175.1 Pseudorhodobacter sp.
AGGCGCGAGAGGAAAAGCGATGATCAACGGCAGAGACACAGTACAGGAAGATCTCTTTGCAAATGGTACCAATGTCGCGACTTTGAAAAAAGCCGGTAACCGGGGTGGGAGTGTTCTTTTCTCTCTTCCTGAAAAAATCCGGGGAAAATCCACTTCGATCCGCGCAATTCAGTTTTTGGGGCTTTTGCGCATTCCTGAGGGGAAAAAGGCCGGAAAGCCTCTGAAACTCGCTGATTTCCAAAGAAAATTCGTAAAAGGCGCATTTGCCAAGAAAGTGATGGTCGGCGTCCTTTCGATCGGGCGCGGCAACGCGAAGACCGCCCTATCGGCTGGCCTTGCCCTCGGCGAGCTGGTGGGCGCGCTCGATGTGAAGCCACAGCCAAAGCGTGAAGTGATCATCGCAGCCCGAAACCGCGATCAGGCCAAAACGGCGTTCAACTTCATTCTTGGCTTTATCCAAGGCTTGCCCGAGGCGGATCAGGATCAATTCATTGTTCGGCGCGGCTCGAAACTGGAAATCGAATTTGAAGGCAACGGCGGCGGGCTGGTGCGCGTGATCGCAGCTGACGGCAAGTCCATTCTCGGCGGCGCACCAACGCTGGCAATTATGGATGAACGCGCGGCATGGGAACGTGAAAAGGGCGACAACCTTGAAAACGCCATTCTGTCCGGGCTGGGCAAGCGTGACGGTCGGGCGCTGATCATTTCCACCTCGGCGCCAGACGATGCCAACACCTTTTCCAGATGGTTGGATCAGCCGCCCCCAGGAACATATGTGCAGGAGCATCGCCCCGCCTACGGGCTGCCAGCCGATGATCTGGAAAGCCTGCTGATCGCCAATCCAGGATCAAAAGAGGGAATAGGCGCTGATCGGGATTGGTTGGTTTCGCAGGCCGAGCGGGCGATCGCGCGCGGCGGTTCTGCCCTGTCCAGCTTCCGCAACCTCAACAGAAACGAACGGGTTTCGACCGAAGACAGGTCTGTCCTGGTCACGGTTGACGAATGGCTGTCTGCCGAGGTTGACCCGGATGAACTCCCCCCGCGCTCCGGGCCGTGCATTCTGGGCGTAGACCTCGGCGGTTCGCGTTCTATGTCGGCGGCAGTTTTCTACTGGCCAGAAACCGACAGGCTTGAAGCCTTGGGAACCTTCCCAACCGTGCCGTCACTTGCAGATCGTGGCGCGGCTGATGGCGTTTCTAACCGATACTCCGAAATGCATGAGCGCGGCGAGTTGTCCGTGTTGGGGCAGAACACGGTTCCGCCTGGTCCGTGGCTGGCACAGTTGGTCAAGATGCTCGATGGGATCACGCCGGTTTGCATCGTGGGCGATCGCTACAGACATGCAGAGTTTTCCGAGGCCATGCAGGCGGCCGGGTTGTCCCGCGTTCCCTTCATATGGCGCGGGTTCGGAAGCAGAGACGGCAGCGAAGACGTTGAACGGTTCCGGCGCGCGCTCTTCGATGGCGAAATAAAGACAGTGCCGTCTCTCTTGCTGCGGTCGGCATTCTCTGACGCCATCGTGACCATTGACCCGAAAGGCAATCATGCCCTGGCGAAAGGCAGATCGCTTGGCAGAATTGATGCTGCAGCTGCGGCCGTGCTGGCAGTTGCACAAGGTGCGCGGATGAAAGCCGCCCCAACACGCAAAGCGCGGGTGTCTTGGACATGACACATCGCCGGTATTCCAAAAAGGTCACCAGCACCAAACGGTGGAAAGTGCTGCGGATGGCGATTTTAGAGCGCGATGGCTTCCGCTGCAAAAGCTGTGGTGCCCGTGGGCGATTGGAGATTGACCACATCAAGCCGGTTAGGACGCATCCTGAGCGGTCCTATGATCCGCTCAATCTGCAAGCTCTTTGCCCGTCCTGTCACACCCGGAAAACTCGAATTGAGTGCGGTCATCCCGCCCCGATCCAAACCCCCGAGCGCAGCGCGTGGGTGAAGGCCGTTGCCGATATGGCAACAAATCAGAAGCAGAGCATTAAAGGAGAAACCAATGCTTGAATCGATCACAATCGCCCGGCGTCAGTCGGAAATCCGCCAAGCCCTTGCTGGCCTTGTCGGCAATGAACATCCGACAGAGGATGAAACCCGCCAAATGGGCGCGCTTGATCTGGAATACCGCAACAACGAAACCCGGTATCGGGCGGCGCTGATTGCCGAGGATACCGAGCGTCGGGACGCCGGTGCCGAACTGGAAACCCGTTCGGCGCAGGAATGGGCCGAACTGATGGCCGGGTTCGAGCTGCGCCAGGTTGCGCTGGCCCTGGACGAAGGGCGGCAACTGGACGGGCAGACGGCCGAGATCGTGACCGAGCTGCGCGAACAGGGCGGCTTTCGGGGCATCCCGGTTCCGTGGCAGGCGCTGGAAATGCGGGCGGGTGAGACCATCGCCAGCGGCACCCCTGATCCGATCCGTACCAGCCCCATCATCGACCGACTGTTCCCGAACAGCGTGGCGGCGCGCATGGGGGCGCAGATGATCAGCATCGACGCGGGCGCGATGGAATGGCCTGTGACCACCTCGGCAGTTACGGCGGGCTGGGCCGATGGCGAGGCAGCCAACGTTTCCGGTCCGACCGCCTATGCCACCACTGACCGGGCCATGTCGCCGGATCACAACCTTGGCATTCAGATGCGGATCACCCGCAAAACCCTGAAACAGTCGGGCGCGGCACTGGAACAGGCGGTGCGGCGCGAC
>JBFHGI010000467.1:0-2698 GCA_041583175.1 Pseudorhodobacter sp.
GGCGTCCATCAGCAGGCGGATGCCGCGCACGAGGTCTTCCACATAGGTGAAATCGCGATACATTTCGCCGTGATTATAAACGTCGATCGCGCGGCCTTCGAGTGTGGCATCGACAAATTTATAGAGTGCCATGTCGGGGCGGCCCCATGGGCCATAGACGGTAAAAAAGCGAAACATCGTGGTGGGCAGGCCATGGATATGCGCATAGGCATGGGCCATGTTCTCATTGGCCTTTTTGGTCGCGGCGTAGAATGACATCTGGGTTTCGACCTTGTCACTCTCGGCATAGGGGACCTTTTCATTCGCCCCGTAGACCGAGGAGGTCGAGGCCATTAGCAAATGCTTCACATCCAGCCGCCGGGCGGCCTCCATTACGTTGAAACTGCCAATGACATTGCTGTCGAGATAAGCGCGCGGGTTCTCGATACTATAGCGGACACCGGCCTGAGCCGCGAGATGGACGATCACATCCGGAGCGAAACTATCGGCCACTTGATCGAAAAGGGCCTGATCTTCCAGCATGCCCTCGGTCGCGGCAAAATTCGGATTTTGGAGCAAGATTTGATGACGGCGCTGTTTCAGGCGCACATCGTAATAATCGGTCATACCATCAAAGCCCTGCACCTGTAGCCCTTCACGCAGCAAAAGCTGCGCCAGATGGAAACCGATGAACCCTGCCGTTCCTGTAATCAATACCCGCATCACTTGCCTTACTTGTTGTAATGCCCGGTTTCGTGCCAGCGCCAGGCATCTGAAATCATCTCTTGCAGGGTAGAGCGTTTCGGCTGCCACCCCAGTTCCTCGGTCGCGCGGGCAGAGCCCGAGACCAGGCACACCGCATCACCAGGGCGGCGCGGCCCTTCATGCATAGGAACCTCCTGGTTGGTGACAACCCGCGCCGCGTCCACCACCTGCCGCACAGAAAAGCCATCGCCTGTGCCAAGGCAGAAGACCCGACTTCCCTTGCCTTGCTCTAGCCAGCGCAGGCCAAGCACATGGGCGTCGACCAGATCCGAGACATGGACATAATCCCGGATGCAGGTGCCATCATGGGTCGGGTAATCGGCGCCATGCAGGGTGAGTGCGGCGCGTTTGCCGCTGACCACATCCAGCATCAGGGGGATCAGGTGGGTTTCGGGTTGATGAAACTCTCCGACCTCGCCCTCGGGGTCCGCGCCTGCCACGTTGAAATAGCGGTAGATCACATGGCGCAACCCGTGGGCGGTACCGAAATCGCGCAGCATCTCCTCAATCGCTCGCTTGGACGAACCATAGGGGTTGCTGGGTCGCTGCGCCGTATCTTCTTCCAGCACCACGCCGTCCTGATCGCCATAGGTCGCACAGGTCGAGGAAAACACGAAGTCAAGGCAGCCCGCGGCCACTGCCGCTTCGATAAGGTTCAATGAGCCACCGACATTCACCCGCCAATAACGCCCCGGTTCGGCCACCGCCTCCCCCACCTGGCTGAGTGCAGCGAAGTGCATCACCGCGACCGGCTGCCATTTTGCGAACACCTCATCCAGCCGTGCGCGGTCGAGCAGATCGCCCTGCTCAAACGGGCCGAACTTGACCGCTTCGGCCCATCCTGTTGCGAGGTTGTCAAAGGTTACCGGCACATACCCTGCCGCTTTCAGGGCCTTGCAAGCGTGAGAGCCGATATATCCCGCCCCACCTGTCACCAACACATTTTTTTGCATTCAAATCACTCTTATCTTCACGCTTGCTTTGCGCATCATGTCAGCCGCGGCCAAGGGACCCCGGCTATTTTGCGGACAAACTCCACCCTTTGCGATAGGAAAGTCAAGGCGCTGCGGCGTCGTACCAGAAGCAGGCGGGCCGCGCTTCGAGGCTTTCGAAGCCGGTCATTCCTCTATAAGAACACAAATCAGACCTATCGCCCGATTGAGGACCCTATGACCGACCCTGTCGCAAGCTCCCTAACTGCCGCTGCCCGTGTTTTGCGGATAGAGGGGGAGGCGCTTTTGACCATGGCAGAGGCCTTGCCTGCTGATTTCAGTGCTGCCGTAGACTCGCTTATGGCCTGCCAAGGGCGGGTGATCCTGTCAGGCATCGGCAAATCGGGCCATATCGCGCGCAAGATCGCGGCAACGCTGTCGTCGACCGGAACGCCGGCCTATTTCGTTCATCCGGCCGAGGCTTCGCATGGTGATCTGGGCACCATCACGCCGTCCGATGCGGTGATTGCCTTGTCGAACTCTGGCGAAACCTCGGAACTGGGTGATCTGATCGCGCATACCAAGCGCTTTTCCATTCCGCTGCTGGCGATTTGCGCGCGGGCAACCAGCACTTTGGCACGCGCCGCCGACATCTGCCTGACGCTGCCCGCCGCCCCCGAGGCCTGCCCCTTGGGCCTTGCGCCCACCACATCGACCACCATGGCGCTGGCCTTGGGCGATGCGCTGGCCGTCGCGCTGATGGAACGCCGCGGGTTTGAACCCGAACATTTCCGCACCTTCCATCCCGGTGGCCGCTTGGGCGCGCGTTTGGCCCGCGTCGGGCAGTTGATGCGCGGGGCGGATGATCTGCCCTTGGTCGCCACCGATACGCCAATGGCCGAGACATTGCTTGTGATGACGCAAAAGGGTTTTGGCACCGCAGGCGTGGTGGATGCGGGCCGTCTGGCCGGGGTCATCACCGATGGCGATTTGCGCCGCAATATGGACGGGCTAATGGGCAA
>JBFHGI010000468.1:0-2696 GCA_041583175.1 Pseudorhodobacter sp.
GTTCAACTGCCGTTCCAACCACAGGGTTGATGACAGCTTGCGCCCCTTTGCCGTTTTCACCCGCACGCGCAAATCGCGCTGGCCCCGGCCTGAAGTCTTTTTCTCGGTCATCACCTGTCACCGTTATTCATAAGGCCCATCTTCCAGCACGCCATCCGCGCTCATCTGGGCATAAAGCAATCCTTCCCGCAGCCCCCGATCCGCCACCGACAAGCGGTCCGTCGGCCAAACCCGCATCAAGGCTTGCAAGATAGCGGCCCCCGACATGATCAGACTATGCCTGTCACGCCCGATCCGCGGGTCCGTGCGCCGCCCCTCCGGCCCCAAGGCCAGATAGTCGCGGATGACCGTATCTATCTGATCCGACGACATCCGCAACCCGTCCACCTTGGCCCGATCATACCGCTTCAGCCCAAGGAAAGAGGCCGCAACCGTCGTCACCGTGCCGCTGGTCCCGATAATCTGAAAGCCCTGACGGGCGTTTTCATGGTTATAAGGCGTAAAGCTGGCAAGATTCTCTTCGAAATACCAACTCATCAGCGCAAAGCGCGCGGCATCATCCTCGACATCCGCAAATTGGTCTTTCAGCGTGGCCACCCCCAGCGGCACCGAAATCCAGTCCACCACCCGCGCCTGCCCTGCCCCATGCGGCTTGAACCCCGCATGCAGCCGCATGATCGCGCGCGGGCGGTCTGCGGGGTCCACCTCTGTCAGGTCGATCCAGACCAATTCGGTAGAACCGCCGCCGATATCCACCACCAGCAACTGCTCGGTGTTGACGCCGACCAGCGGCGCGCAAGAGATAACTGCAAGCCGCGCTTCTTCCTCGGGCGGAATGATCTCCAGTTGCAACCCGCTTTCGCGCCGAACCTGCCGAATAAAATCCCGCGCGTTTCTGGCGCGACGACAGGCCTCTGTCGCCACCAGCCGCATCCGCGTAACCTTGTGCTTTTCCAGCTTTTTCTGGCAAATCCGCAGCGCCTGGATGGTCCGCCCCATCGACGCACGCGAAAGTCTGCCCGAAGCTTCAAGCCCCACGCCGAGTTGGACAGTCTTTGAAAAGCTGTCAACCACCTGAAACTGGCTTCCGCGCGGGCGGGCAATCAGCATCCGGCAACTATTTGTGCCAAGGTCAAGCGCAGCATAAAGCTGGGCCGACCCGGCGGCTTCGGGGGAGTCAGACGGTTCGACCGAGGACTCAGGCGCCGGTGTGGCCGCATCAAGTCCCGGGATCGCGCCCTCCTCCCGGGGACGCTCGGGCGTCATCTTACGCCCTCCATTCATGGTTGTCCTTATGCTACCCCCGCCCAAAGCCTCGCGCAAGCACCGATCCCGACATCCTTCATAATCAAGATGAAGATTATGGGCCTTCGCGCCCGTCGCCTTGCGCCCGCGCGCCTGTTATCAAACGCGCGGAAACCGCCTCTGGGTCGCTCCTTGATGCTCCAATGTCGAAAAACGTCAATGGACAGAGAAGGCAGGCGCTAAAAGAGGCCAAGAACACAAAGGGGAATCGCAAATGCCTGAGGTGACAATCGTATACTGGCGGGACATTCCGGCGCAGGTCATCGTTGGCAAGGGGCGCTCCGGCTCCAAGGTGCAACTGCCCGAACGGTTCGAGCAGGCGATTGACCGCTGCGCGATGAAAATCGGCGCCAAGGATGCCGATCTTTACCTTGCCGAGTGGCGCAAAGCCGACCCTTACCCCGTTGACGGCGATCCCGCAGAGGTCGCAAAGGCCGAGGCCGCCCGGCTGGACGCCGAGTTCGACACCGCCCGCATCAAACAACTGATCGATAATTCCGGCTGGGCCTGACCGCCTTGAATAGCAAACCTGTGACCATCAAACTCTGGGAGAATGTCGTGGCCCTTTTCAATTTCAAGCGTGAGACCGCACCCGCCAGCACCACCTCTCCGCAGGTCGAAGCCTTCTTGCAGAATTACTCGATCGAGGTGATGCCGCGCACCGCCGAAAAGATCGAGAATTTCCGCGACCTGCTGCCCCAGCACACCCGCGTCTATATCGCCCATATCGAAGGCACCCCGATTGAAGAAATGGTCGCCACCGCCAAGCGCCTGAAAGGCGAAGGCTTTGATGTCATGCCACATTTTCCGGCCCGCATCATCAAGGACCGCGCCACGCTGGCCGACTGGATCGCGCAATACAAGGGCGAGGCGGATGTGAAGCAGGCGCTGCTCTTGGGCGGCGGTGTCGCCACCCCGCATGGCGATTACGACAATTCCATGCAGTTGATGGAAAGCGGGCTGTTTGACGGGTTTGACCGTCTGCACATCGCAGGCCACCCCGAAGGCAACCGCGACATCGACCGTGACGGCGGCGACAAGCTGGTGATGGAAGCGCTGAAATGGAAACAGGCCTTCTCCGAGCGCACCGATGCCAAGATGGCGCTCGTCACCCAGTTCGCCTTCGAGGCCAAGCCGATCATCGACTGGACCCGGCGGCTCGAGGCGGCGGGCGTGCGCCTGCCGGTGCATGTGGGCCTGGCCGGGCCGGCCAAGCTGCAGACGCTCATCCGCTTCGCCGTGACCTGCGGCGTCGGCCCCTCGATCCGGGTCTTGCAACGCCGCGCGATGGATGTGACCAAGCTGGTGATGCCCTACACGCCCGACGCGGTCGCCGCCGATCTCGCCCGCCACGTCGCCCGGAACCCCGACAGCCTGATCGCGGCGGCACA
>JBFHGI010000469.1:0-2688 GCA_041583175.1 Pseudorhodobacter sp.
CGCGCTTGGCGGCCTCTTCCAGCATTGTCAGGTGGGCGCGCAGGTCTTCGCGGTTCTTGAAGGCAACGCCGTAAATCCGCTGCAACATCGCGCGGTTGCTGTCACCGCGCCAATAGGCACCCGCCACCGACATCAGTTTGAACGCATCGGCCGGAAGCTGGCCTGTGTTTTGCAAATGCGGTCCGCGGCAAAGATCTTGCCAGTTCCCGTGCCAATACATGCGCAGGTCTTCATTGCCGGGAATGGCCTCGATCAATTCAACTTTATACGGCTCACCCTTTTGTTCGTAATGTGCAATAGCGCGGGCACGATCCCAGACCTCGGTGCGAACAGGGTCGCGCAAGTTAATGATTTGCTTCATCTTCGCTTCGATCAAGCCAAGGTCTTCGGGTGTGAAAGGTTCGATTCTGTCAAAATCGTAGTACCAACCGTCCTTGATGACCGGTCCGATCGTTACCTTCACATCGGGCCATATCTCTTGCACCGCACGGGCCATCACATGCGCCATATCGTGACGGATGAGTTCCAGCGCAGGCGCGTCATCGGCCAGCGTGTTCAGGGAAATCGTGGCATCGGTGGTGATCGGCCATTGCAGATCGTAATGCGCGCCGTTGACCGTGGCGCTGATCGACTTTTTCGCAAGGCTGACAGCAATGCTCGCCGCCACTTCGGCAGGGGTCACGCCGGCGTCATAGTGACGGATATTGCCATCGGGAAAAGTCAGGGAAATCTGGGCCATATGGGCCACCTCCTCGGTTTGGCGCCCACGATGCGCCCGGTTGCGGGTTTATGTCGGCGCTTAAATGGCGTTCTGCCGTTTGAAAGTCAACCGCCCTCTCAGCCTAACCGCAGAATCGCTGTGACATCAGGGCAGGCAATGGCTTGGCCCCTCCCGGCGGCTGGTCTATAGGTTGGGAAACGCATCGGGGCCTGTATGACCAACCCATCCTATCTGACCACCGCCCAGAACCGCCGCATCGCTTATCACCAGACCGCCGGGCAAGGGCCGGGCGTGGTGTTTCTGGGCGGCTTCAAATCCGATATGGAAGGCACCAAGGCTGTTTTTCTTGAGGAATGGGCGCAACGCACGGGCCGTGCCTTTCTGCGGTTCGACTATTCCGGCCACGGTCAATCCTCGGGCAAATTTCTGGACGGCGCGATTGGCGACTGGTTCGAGGATGCGCTGGCCGCGATTTCCAGATTGACGACGGGTCCGCAGATTCTGGTCGGCTCCTCAATGGGGGGCTGGATTTCCTTGCTGGTCGCCCGCGCTGTGCCGGAGCGTCTGGTGGGTTTGGTCGGCATCGCCGCCGCCCCTGATTTCACCGAAGACAGCATGTGGGCCGGTTTTTCCGACGCACAAAAGGCGGAGCTTGCGGCAGGGCAGGTGGCGCTGCCGTCAGACTATTCCGACGAGCCCTATATCATTACCAAACGGTTGATCGAGGAGGGGCGTGACCGTCTTGTCCTGCGCAGCCCGTTGCACCTGCGCTGTCCGGTGCGGCTGTTGCAAGGCACCGCAGACACCGATGTGCCGCCTTCCGTCGCGCTGCGTCTGCTTGACCACGCGCAAGGCCCCGATCTGCACCTGACGCTGGTCAAAGGCGCGGACCACCGGTTTTCGACGCCCGAATGTCTGGGCATGATAACCACGACCATCACGGATATTCTGGCAAAGGGCCCACATGCGTAGGTTCGGAAAAATTCTGGGGCGCGTGCTGCTTTTCTGTGCCGCGCTGATCGCTTTGGCCTTTGCCTTTGCGCCTGAAGAGCCCGTTGATCGCAGCCTGCGCTTTGAGGCCGCAAGCCTCGGCCCGGATCTGGATGCCTATCTTGTGAGGGAAGAGGCCAAGTTTTCCGATATCGTCCCGACGACGGAAAAGCAGATCATCTGGGCCGGTGCAGCGGGAACCAAAACTCCGCTTTCGGTCGTCTATATCCACGGGTTTTCCGCGACCAAGCATGAGATCAGGCCCGTTCCCGATCAGGTTGCCGCGGCCTTGGGGGCAAATCTGTTCTTCACGCGGCTGTCTGGCCATGGGCGCGGCTCGGCGGCGATGGCCGAACCGCAAGCGGGCGATTGGATCACCGACATGGACGAAGCGCTGGCGATCGGCCGGCGGCTGGGGGAACGGGTGATCGTGATTTCAACCTCCACCGGGGGGACGCTCGCAGCGCTTGCTGCAACCGATGCCCAACGCGCCACGAATATTGCGGGCATGGTCTTTGTCTCCCCCAATTTTGGGATCGACAAGCGCGCTTCGTTTATCCTCAACCTGCCCTTTGTACGCTCATGGGGGCCGATTATTGCCGGAGCAGAGCGGAGTTTCGAGACACGCAACGCCGATCACGCCCGGCTCTGGACCACGCGATATCCCACGGTTTCGGCCATCCCGATGGAGGCCTTGGTGCAAGACGTGTTGACGCAGGATTTTACGCAAGCCATTCCGCCCGCGCTCTTCCTCTTTTCGATGGAGGACAGGGTGGTGCAGCCAAGCGTCACCGCAAGGATAGCGGCAGAATGGGGGGCTGGGGCAGAGGTTTACCACCCAAATCTGACAACGCAGGATGATCCCTATGCCCATGTTATTGCAGGCGATATCATGAGTCCATCGCAAACCGCAGCCACCACGGCGCGCGTCCTTGACTGGGCTAAGGGCCTGTGAGCTGACATGAATGACCCGTTGA
>JBFHGI010000470.1:0-2686 GCA_041583175.1 Pseudorhodobacter sp.
GATATGATCACCGCAATCGAAGGCTGAGCCCCGCGCCTAGTCCTTGGGTTTGGTGACCCCGAACAGGCGCGCGGCAATAGGCGCGCCTGTAATGACCAGAATGATCCGCGTCAGGTGATGCGTGATGACAAAGCCCAGATCAGCCCCAGCAATAATCGCCAGAACCGTCATTTCGGCCTGCCCGCCGGGCGCGAAGGCGAGAAAACCCTCGACCGGAGGGGCGAGGCCGGTCAATGTGACCACTTCGGTGAAAATCGCGGCAAGCACCGCAAGCAGCAAAACAAAGGCCACGCCAGAGGCCACCACCTGCCGCAATTCGCGCAACGTGACACCAACGTAATACACCCCGATTCCCATTCCGATAAAGTACTGGGCCACCAGAATCGCCTCTTTCGGCGGTCGCATATGGATCAGGCCTGTCAGTGAAAAGACCGCCGCCACGATCATCGGCCCAAGAATGGATGCACCAAACAGACCCAAGCGTTCCCCCCCCTTCCAGCCAAAAATTGCCGCGACTGCCATCAGGCCCAACTCCTGCAACGGGATAGAGGAAGCCGGCGCGCCAATCGGGTTGCTGAGCGCCACGCCGTAAAGCTGGGTCAACAGGATCGGCGCCAAGGTCACCACAATCAGCAACCGCGTCGCATGGACGAGCGAGAGCGTGCGCACATCGGCGCCTGCAGCCTCTCCGAAAACCACCATGTCTTGCAAGCCGCCCGGCATCGCGGCGTAATAGGCCGTTACCCGATCAAAGCCGCAGACCCGTGAAAAGAACGGCACTCCGATCAGGGCGATAAGCGCGATATAGAGCGGCATCAGCGCAACGGAAGCCGCCATTAACGGTAGCTGTTGCAAAAGATCCGGCGTGATGGAGGCCCCTACTGCAACACCCAGAATAGTACGCGCTGCGACGGAAACCTGCCCCATCCCGCGCAGATTGGCCCCCAGCAGGGCGGCAATCAAGCAAGCCGACAACGGGCCGAACAAAAATGGCAGCGGCAGTCCCAATGCATAGAACAGCGCAATCCCTGCGGCTGCATATCCAAGGGTTTGGCCGCGCCCGATTATCTGTGCTTGCCAGTCCATGTCCCTGCTCTTTCTGTTTGGTGCGGCGGATTGACTCATCAATGCATTTTTTGTATACATTTGGATACAAATTGCAAGCAGGTGATTGATGCTCCCTTCCCCGGATCTGACCGACAGCGAAGACGCGCCTCAAGGTGGCGCGACCTATAAGCGTCTGCTGGATGAAATCGCGCGCGGCGATCTTTTGCCCGGCGCGCGCCTGCGCGAAACGGAACTGGCGGAACGACTGGGCATCAGCCGCACCCCCGTGCGCGAGGCGATCCGCCAGTTAGAGGCTGACGGATTGGTGACCCATATCCCTAGACAGGGGGCCACGATCCGACAACTCGACTATCCCGAAGTGATGGAACTCTATGAAATGCGCGCCGTACTGGAAGGCACGGCCGCCCGCCTTGCCGCGCGCGCTGCTTCCGAGATGGAACTGGATGAACTGGAAGCACTGAACACCGAAATGGCAGCGGCCTCCGGGCAGGAAGCCAATATTCTCAACCGGCAGTTTCACATGACGCTGCTGGATGCCGCCAAAAACCGCTACTTGATAAAGTCCGTGCAATCGCTGCAAAAAACGCTGCTGATCATCGGGCGCTCCACGCTGATGGATGCAGGACGCGCGGCCGATGCTGTCGCCGAACATGCGCTTGTGCTAGAGGCGCTGCGCGCGCGCGATGGCGCGCAGGCCGAGGCTTTGATGCGGGACCATATCGAAGGGGCGCACCGTGTCCGCTTGCGCACATTGCGCGGACGTGAACGCCCCATCGACCCGAACTGATAGCCTTTAATCGCGCACCCCGGCAAAGCGGGCCTGCCATTCGGTGCGTTCTTCGTCCGTTATCTTACGGAACAGAACCTCCGGCACCTCGAACGCATGACCAACAGGCAATACGCCCAAAGCCGCGCGCAGATCGGTCGGCCAGGACCAATCCTCCGTTTTCATTCCGGCCATCATTGAGGCCGCCGCATCCGGGATGAAGGGTTGCGAGATCACCGCATAAACCCGGATCAGGTTCAGCGCGAGGCGGATCATCGCCGCCGCCTGCGCCGGATCGGTTTTCACCACGGTCCATGGCGCGGCGGCTTGCAGGTATTCGTTGCCCGCGACCCAGATGCTGCGCAGTTCAATCGCGGCTTTGCGAACCTCCATCGCCTCCATATACGCCTCGTAGGCGCGCAGACGGGTTTCCACCTCGGCGATCAGTGCATCTTCGGCTGCGCCCCATGTGCCGCCCTCTGGCACCGTTTCGCCAAATTTGGACCGGCAGAATTTGGTGACGCGAGAGACAAGGTTGCCCAGAACATCGGCCAGATCCTTGTTGGCGGATTGCTGGAAATTCTCCCATGTGAACTCGGCATCCGAGGATTCGGGGGCATGTGACAGCAACCACCAGCGCCAGTAATCGGCGGGCAAAAGCGACAGCGCCTGATCCATGAACACCCCGCGCCCGCGTGAGGTGGAGAACTGGCCGCCATCGTAATTCAGGTAGTTGAAGGATTTGATGTAATCCACCAGCTTCCACGGCTCCGCCGAGCCAAGGATCGTGGCGGGGAAGCTAAGGGTATGGAACGGCACGTTATCCTTGCCCATGAACTGGGTATAGGTGAC
>JBFHGI010000471.1:0-2681 GCA_041583175.1 Pseudorhodobacter sp.
ACCTACGCAGGCGGGCTGGCCGAAACACCCGAAGGCGCTGCCAAAATCACCGCAGCCGTCGCGCATCTGTCCCGCCCCCTCGCGCGGTTGGAGGCACATCTGACCACGCATGACTACCTGATCGGAAACCGTTTCACCGTGGCCGACATCATGGTCGCGGAATGCCTGCGCTTTTCGCAGCCCCATTCTGCGCTGCACATGGCCTTCCCCTCGACCTTCGCATGGCTCAACCGCTGTCAGGCCCGCCCGGCCTTTGTGGAACTGATGGCCCGCCGCAACGCCGAACCGCTCTGACACAGCGCCGCCCACGCATCTGACAGGCCGCTAACGACACCGGGCGCTCCCTGCCCCAAGCGCTGCTGCGGATCGGCAGACAGCGCTGGAACAAGGCGGCCAAAGCCGCAGCCCAAGTCGAGTGCCCCTAAGTCTTGCGCCCTCTCGCCCCAGATGGTCTAATCCTGCCTCAAAGACGCCCCAAAAGAATCGAGCACAGCATGGCAAACGATCTCCTCTCCTCCGCCCCCTCCACCTATGACGCCTCCTCCATCGAGGTGCTGGAGGATATGGAGCACGTCCGCCTGCGCCCCGGCATGTATATCGGCGGCAAGGACGACCGCGCTTTGCATCACATGGTGGCCGAGATCATCGACAACTCGATGGACGAAGCCGTCGCAGGCCATGCCACATGGATCGAGGTGGAACTCCACGCCAACGGCCATGTCTCGGTGCGCGACAACGGGCGCGGCATCCCGGTCGGCATGCACCCCAAAGTCCCGAACAAATCCGCGCTGGAAGTGATCTTCTGCACCCTGAACGCAGGCGGCAAATTCTCGGGCGACAGCTACCAGACCTCGGGCGGCTTGCACGGCGTCGGCTCCTCGGTGGTCAACGCGCTCTCCGACCATCTGCGCGTCGAAGTGGCCGTCAACCGCGAGCTTTTCGCGATGGAATTTTCCCGCGGCGTCCCGCAAGGCCCGCTGGCCAAGATCGGCGCGGCCCCCAACCGGCGCGGCACCTCTGTCACCTTCCACCCCGACCCGCAGATCTTCGGCTCGCTCCACCTCAAACCGCATCGCCTGTTCAAGATGGCGCGCTCCAAGGCCTACCTGTTCTCGGGCGTTGAAATCCGCTGGAAAACCGCCATCCCCGATGGCGACACCCCGATGGAGGCAACCTTCCGCTTTCCCGGCGGCCTTGCCGATTACCTCAACGAAAACCTCACCGGGGCCACCACCTATGCCGACAAACCCTTCGCGGGCAAAGTCGGCTTTACCGAGAAATACAACGTCCCCGGCTCGGTGGAATGGGCGATCAACTGGACGCCTTCGCGCGATGGTTTCATCCAGTCCTACACCAACACCGTCCCCACCCCCGAAGGCGGCACGCATGAGAGCGGCTTCTGGACCGCGATCCTCAAAGGCATCCGCGCTTACGGCGATCTGGTGAAAAACCGCAAGGCCGAACTGATCACCCGCGACGACATGATGACGGGCGGCTGCGCGCTGATCTCCATCTTCATCCGCGAACCGCAATTCGTGGGCCAGACCAAGGACCGCCTCGCGACCGAGGAAGCCGCGAAATATGTCGAAGGGGCGGTGCGCGACCATTTCGACAACTGGCTGGCCTCGGATACCAAGTCCGCAGGGGCCATTCTGGACTTTCTGGTGCTGCGCGCCGAAGAACGCCTGCGCCGCCGTCAGGAAAAGGAAACCGCCCGCAAATCCGCCACCAAAAAGCTGCGCCTGCCCGGTAAACTCACCGATTGCACCGCGAAAAACCGCGAAGGCACGGAACTGTTCATCGTCGAGGGCGACTCGGCTGGCGGCTCGGCCAAAGGGGCGCGCAACCGCGAGAACCAGGCACTGCTGCCGCTGAAAGGTAAAATCCTGAACGTGCTCGGGGCCGCTTCGAACAAGCTCAACGACAACTCCGAAATCCGCGATATATGTGAGGCGTTGGGCGTCCAGATGGGCACCAAATTCAAGGTCGATGACCTGCGCTATGACAAGATCATCATCATGACCGACGCCGATGTCGACGGCGCGCATATCGCCTCGCTTTTGATGACCTTCTTCTTCACCCAGATGCGCCCCCTGATCGACAAAGGCCACCTCTACCTCGCCTGCCCGCCCTTGTATCGCCTGACCCAAGGGGCCAAGCGGCTCTATGTCGCCGATGACGCGGAAAAAGACCTGTGGCTGGCCAAGGGTTTGGGCGGCAAAGGAAAAATCGACGTGCAACGCTTCAAGGGCTTGGGCGAGATGGATGCCAAAGACCTGAAAGAAACCACGATGAACCCGGAAAGCCGCAAACTCATCCGCGTCAGCATAGACGAGGACGAACCCGGCGAAACCTCCGATCTGGTAGAGCGCCTGATGGGCAAAAAACCCGAATTGCGGTTCCAGTATATCCAGGAAAACGCGAGGTTCGTGGAGGAGTTGGATGTTTGAGCTTAGAGATGAGTTAAATTCCTCTTTCTTTGATGGACTGAAACAAGGTTTTGGTTTCGTTGATGCAGACAACATCAGGCGGGGATTTGAACAGCTAATTGAAAGATCACTAGCGCCTGAAAAAATAAAAGATGCAGTTTCATTCGAGGGAATTTTTCACTCTTTTCCTTTAAAACGATTCTTCCTGTACAGCGCACTTGAAAGTGGCAGCAAACCTCATAGCTGGATCGA
>JBFHGI010000472.1:0-2674 GCA_041583175.1 Pseudorhodobacter sp.
AATACTTGCCTGATTGTCTCAATGCTATTGTGATGCGTCGTTCTGACGGCATATAGAACAGGCATGAGCAAGACTATCATCAGAAAGACCATCGAGGCCCGGATGCCAAAGGATGGCATGGCCCAGACCGGCATAAAGGGCGTTCAGTTGTTCCGCGCGACCGAGGCGATGCCCTGCGCACCGGCGGTTTATGAGCCTTGTATCATCGCCATTGTTAGCGGAGGCAAGGAAACCGTTCTGGACGGGCAACGCTACGTTTATGACAGCAGCGAGTATCTGTGCTGCCCGATGTCCATGCCGGTTGAGGCGGGAACGCCTGCAGCCTCTCCGGAAAAACCGCTTTACGGTGTCTACATTGCACTGGATCAGCGGTTGATGACCGAACTGACCATCGAGATGGAGGCCAGCGGCGGGCGTACGCCCACGACCGAAGGCAGCGCCCGCGGCATCCGTCTGGCCCAGTGGGACGATGGATTTCTGGACGCTCTTTTGCGGCTGGTGCAACTGGGGGATAGCGCGATGGATACCGCCGTGCTTGGCGACGCGCGGCTGCGCGAGCTGTATTATGCCGTTCTGAAGGGCGAGGCGGGTGCGTTTGCCCGACAGGCCTTTGGCCCCGGCAATGGCATCGCGCGGTCGATCCTGCATGTCTCCTCTCGGCTGGATGATCAGGTATCTATCGACGACATGGCCAATCACGCAGGGATGAGCCGTGCCGTGTTCCATCGCAAGTTCAAGCAGGCGACAACCATGTCTCCCATCCAATTCGTGAAATCCATGCGCCTGAACAACGCCGCGATGAAGATCGCAGGCGGCATGACCGTGGCAGAAGCCGCGATGAATGTCGGCTATGTCAGCGCATCACAATTCAGCCGGGAGTTCAGGCGGATGTATGGTCAGTCACCTAGGCAATGGAGCGACAGGCACCAAGTGGCTGCGGGCATGGCGTGATGGGCGATATGGCATTGGCAAAGCCATAATTACCGCCGAATCTAGAGTTTTCTGTAAACGCCTGTGCGAATATGGCGGCTCCACATAGGTGGCGCCGTCTGCGGGCGCACAAAGATAGCGGAATTGTTTTCAGTTATATTCGGCACCGTCATAACGCAGCGCACCGATGGAAAACCCCCTTGGATTTCAAAGAAAAACTAGAGTGAACGAGCGCTAGCGACGGTAGTCATGCGATGTCGGTGCACAGCGGTCGGGTTTTATTGGCTTCGGCTTCACCTTGATTCGCTATCCCAATTGGGCGACGCACTCAAAGGCGATCTGTTGATCTGGCAAGAAGTTTTGAAGCGGCAATCTGGTTGTCCCACGCCACGCTCCAAGCAGCTTCCAAAGATTGGTCTTGGTTACATTCCCACAGAAAAATAGCCCTTCCAATTGTACTGGTGGCATTGCTGGCCAGCGCGGCTGCGATGTGAGGATTGTTCACGCGGGGGAACAGGCAGTCGGCAAGTTCCTCCTGCTGCATTTTAAGAAACCCGTCGAGAATGGCTCTCGCCTTTGCGTTGGAACGTAAGACAGTGCCAATCAGCCTGAGGATTGGCATATCTTTCGCCAATTCCTCTATATGTTTGTCTAGGAACAGTTTTAGATCGAGTGTCAGTAAGTCGGTACCGCTTCGCAAAGCTTCTTTATCTTCCTCGCGAAAGCATGGCGGCGCCCCGATCGCGGCAGCTTCCTTATTTGGAAAGTAGTTGAAGAAAGTTCGCGTGCTGACGCCCGCCATTTCAGAGATTTGTTCCGTGGTGATGTTTTCCAGCCCGTGCTGGGCCGCCAATTCCAATGCCGCCATCTGAATTTCGCGCGCCGTTTCCTGCCGCCGCCTTTGTCGTAACGAAAGTGTCATTCGGCAAATCCTTGCGTACTGTGCAATATTTGCATATTAAGCAGAAAAATTGCGGGACAGTCAAGGATTGGGAATCAAATGAGAGCCAAGGGTTGGAAAATGGCAGGCGCAGTTCTTGCGCTGACGGGATTTTCTGTGATGGCAAATGCCCAGTCAGGACCACCGGGCCTAATGGCCCCAGCGGGGTCAAGTGAAGTGGGCGTTGTTGAAGTCTCTTTGCAAGAGGTGCCCCGGATTGTGACTTCGCCCGGACGGGCAGTCGCCTTTCAGGATGTGGCGGTGCGGCCGCGTGTGGGCGGCGTTATTCAAGAGATCCTGTTTACACCGGGCCAAGTATTGGAAGTCGGTGATCCGTTGTTCCGGATTGATGACGCGACCTATCTGGCGGCAGAGGCCACTGCCCGCGCGAATGTCGCCACCGCAGAAGCCAATCTTCCTGTTAAGCAAGCCGCATATGATCGTGCTGCGCAGTTATCCGGCCGTGGCTACACGGAGGCTGAAGTCGAGGCCGCGCGCGCAAGTCTGGCCGAGGCACAGGCGACTCTGGATTCGGCCAAAGCCGCTTTGGAATATGCGCAGACCGAGCTGTCATGGACGACAATGAAAAGCCCGATTGCGGGGCGCGCGGACGTCGCGACAGTTTCGGTTGGTGATCTTGTGAGTGCCGGCCAGTCCGACGGATTGACCTCCATAGTCAGGTCCGACCCGATCTATGTGGATATGGTGGAGGCCAGCGCGCGTATTCTGTCTATTCGCAAGGGCATTGTGGAGGGTAGTCTGAAGCAAAACGACACACTCTCGGCAGCCTTGACGCTTGAGAAT
>JBFHGI010000473.1:0-2661 GCA_041583175.1 Pseudorhodobacter sp.
CGTCTGCCCGTCGCGCGGCACGGGGCGCAAGGCCTCGTCCATCACCACCGTCTCCCCTGCCATGGGCTGCACAATGCCGGTGCGGGCCTTTATCGCCGCGCGTTCCGATTGGGGCAGGGCGTTCCAATGGTCATGCCACAGACACTCCGTGATATGCCCATAGGTTTCCGTCAGCCCGTAGACCTGCTTGACCGAAAAGCCCAAAGGTTCGATTGCGGCAAGGGTCGCGGGGGCAGGCGGGGCACCAGCCGTGAAAACCTGTACGATATGGTCAAACTCTCGCCGTTGCCCTGCTGGGGCGTTGATCAGCGTGTTTAGGACAATCGGCGCCCCGCCGAAATGGCTGACCCGGTGATCGGCAATCGCATCATAGATGGCTTGCGCGGTCACATCACGGCAGCAGACGAGGGTGCCCCCCAGAACCGGCATCATCCAAGTATGCCCCCAGCCATTGCAATGGAACAATGGCACGATGGTCAGGTAAACCGGATGCATCACCAGCCCCCAACTGACAACGGTGCCCATGGTCAGCAGATAGGCCCCGCGATGATGGCACACCACGCCTTTCGGCCGCCCCGTTGTGCCCGAGGTGTAGTTGAGCGCGATGCTCTCCCATTCATCCTCGGGCAACTGCCATGGTGCGTTCGGGTCACCTTGCGCAAGCAGCGCCTCATAGGTCAGATGGTGGCCCGTGGGGCTATGGCCCGCTTCGCTGTCGGGCACCTCCACGATCAGCGGTTTGGGTCCGGATTGCAGGGCCAGCGCTGCCTCGGCCAAGGGTATTAGCGCCGTGTCACAAAGCAGAACCTTGGCCCCGCCGTGATCCAGGATATAGCCGATCGTATCGGCCTCCAGCCTTGTGTTGATGGTGTTGATCACAGCGCCACAGGCCGGAATACCAAAATGCGCCTCGGCCTGGGCGGGAATGTTGGGCAGAAGCGTCGCGACGACATCGCCCGATGCAATCCCGTGCTGCGACAGGGCAGAGGCCAGTCGGCTGACCCTCGCGTGATACTCGGCATAGCTGCGCCGTGTTTGCCCGTAAATCACGGCGGTCCGGTCCGGAAACACGTCTGCCGCGCGCGCCAAATGGGCCAGAGGCGTCAATGCAACATGATTTGCCGCGCAACGCTCCAACCCCGTTTCATCTGCCAACCAACCCATATTCCCCTCCGCTTTTCGGCCACGCTCGCGCCCGATCATGCTTTGGCCCGCCCGCCTTTCTATAGCTTCTGGGGACAAAGCGTTCTCGATGTCGTTTTCCGCCATGCAGGATGGCCGGAAATATCTGAACCCGTAAAGCGAAAGCTGAAGGGCAAACCCGATGAAAACGACAATTGATCCCGTAACTCGCGCCGCAATGCTTGCGCTGGCCTTCGCAACGGTCATCGGTTTTACCGACAATTTCGTACGTGTGATCGCGGTAGAGGCGGGGCTTTGGCAGTTTCACGTCATTCGCACCGCGATGATCGTGGTCATCCTCGCTATAGTCGCCCACCCTTTGAAGCTGGACCTGTGGCCCAAGAGCTGGCCTGCGGTTGTTGGCCGGTCAGCGCTGCATTCTGTAGCCTTGATGATCTATTTCGGCGCTTTAGCCTTTTTGCCAGTTGCGATGGTTGCCGCGGGCCTGTTTACCGCGCCGGTTTTCGTGCTCCTGATCACCCGTTTCGTGTATGGCTACCAGATGGGGGTGGTCCGTATCCTTGCTGTGGCCATCGGCTTTGCGGGCGTTGCGATGGTTCTGGGACGTGAGGCGCTGGCCGAGGCGTCTCTCGCGGCCCTTATGCCTGTCGTGGCGGGGGCCTTTTACGCGATGGGCAACATCGCGACCCGCGAATGGTGTGCGAATGAATCGACCGAGACGTTGACCCTTGGCTTTTTCGCAGGGATGGGCATTTTCGGGATGCTGGGTCTGGTGCTTCTGGCGATTTTCCCCTTGTCTGTACCTGAGGGCGCAGCGGGTTTTGTCCTGCGGGGCTGGGTCTGGCCGTCCGCTGCGTTCTACGGTTGGACTTTTGTGCAGGCGGCAGGCTCGCTGATCGGGGTCGCGCTGTTAATGCGCGCCTATCAGATCGCAGAGGCAAGCCGCGTGGCCGTATTTGAATATCTTGCCTTGCCACTTGCGGCCTTTTGGGGCTGGCTGTTGTGGCAAGAGCAGCTATCTGGCCAAGCCATGTTGGGGATCGTGCTGATCAGCTTTGCGGGAACCATGATCGCGCTGCGGGGGCATCAATCACCCGAGAGGTCGCCCACGGCATGACGCCAATGACGCCGGCAGAGCGAGACATAGGTTTCGTTGCCGCCGATCTGGACCTGATCGCCATCGCGCAGAACCGTCCCATCGGGGCCTTTGCGCACCACCATCGTGGCCTTTTTGCCGCAATGGCAAATCGTGCGCACTTCGCGCATTTCATCGGCCCAAGCCAGCAATGCCGCCGAGCCGGGAAAGAGGTTGCCTTGGAAATCGACGCGCAGCCCGTAGCACATGACCGGCACCCCCAAGTCATCCACCGCACAGGCCAGTTGCCACACCTGCGGCTTGGTCAGGAATTGCGCCTCATCAATGAAGATGCAGGCAATCTCGCCAATCGCCAAGCGCGCCTTGATCTTGGCAAACAGGTTTTCGCCGGGGGCAAATGTATCCGCGTCCTCGCCGATGCC
>JBFHGI010000474.1:0-2654 GCA_041583175.1 Pseudorhodobacter sp.
AGCGTTAGGCAGTGTGCGCCAATCGGTCAATTAGTTACGCGGCGTCATAGGTTCTGGCGGGGCAGGCTGTTGCACCGTTGCACGTTTTGAAGCGCGGTTACTTGCGCTTAGGTTGATCGTGATGCCTGTCAGAATGAAGCCAGCCCCCAGAAGCAGCGAGAGGCTCACCCCTTCGCCATAGAGTAACCAGCCGATCGCGAAAGCGACGGGCAGGCGAATGAAATCCACGGGGACGACGACGCTGGCCGGTGCGAGGGAAAGGGCCGTCGTCAGGCAGAAATGCGCGACAAGGCCGCACAGGCCGATGACAACCAGCCAGGGCAGGGTTTGTGCCGTTGGCAAGGCAAGGTCACCATCATGGCCGGCCATGACAAGACCCATCACGAGTTGCATCGAGGTGAGCCAGAACATGATCGACAGGGTGCTTTCATGGCGGGTCAGGGACTTGGTTGCGATATTGGTGGTCGCAAAACAGACGGCCGCCAGGGCGGCGGCGGCAATGCCGGGATCAAAACTCGCAAAATCGGGCTTGGCGACGAGTAGGGTTCCGACAAGGCCAAACAGCGCCGCGATCAGTTTGGGTCGGGTCAGCGTCTCGCCCAGGAAAATCGGGGCGAGCAGGATGACCCAGATCGGCGAGGTGAATTCCAGCGCGAAGACCTGACCGAAAGGGATCATTGTCAAAGCCCAGAACCAGAGGTTCTGTCCGCTGAAATGCGCCAGATTGCGCAGCGCATGGCGGTGCAGGCGCTCTGTCCGGACATGGTGGAGCCGACCGGTGCCGAAGGCGATGGTGGCAACGATCAGGAAACCAACAAGCGACCGCCAAGTCATGATCTCAAACGTGTCATGAACGCCTGATACCGCCCGCCCGGCCACAGCCATAAGCGAGAAGGCGGAGATCGAACCGATCATCCATAGGGCTGCGAGAAGGGGGCGGTTGGTTTCCGTCATCGGGCGTTGATGGCGCGGCAGACGGGGTTTGTCCAGTGGCGTTGTTCGGTGGTCAAACCGGTATCCGAAGCACCACGGGCCTGTCCTGCAGGCCCGTGGATCAATTTCAGGGCATCAATTCAGCCGCGCCGTCCGCCGCGACGGCCACCGCGACCACCAGCCGCGCCGATGGAGGCAGAGGCCTCGGCAAAGCTCATGCCGCCCTCGACAGCTTCGATCACCTTGGCGAAGCGGATCCATTCGCCGCCATTGGCGTCATGGTTCATCAGGAAGTTGGCGGCGCGAATGGCCTCCATCTCTTGCAGGCGCACGGGGTTCATGATGGCGGAGGTCATGCCAGCGCCAATGGCCATAGGCAGGAAGGCCCCGTTGATGCCGTGACGCTGTGGCAGGCCGAATGAGATATTCGACGCGCCGCAGGTGGTGTTGACGCCCAGTTCCTCGCGCAAGCGGCGGACAAGCGTAAAGACCTGCTGGCCCGCCGAGCCCATGGCGCCCACGGGCATCACCAGCGGGTCCACAACAATATCATGCGCCGGAATGCCGAAATCTGCCGCACGTTCGACGATTTTCTTGGCCACGGCAAAACGGACATCCGGGTCTTCGGAAATGCCGGTATCATCGTTGGAAATGGCCACAACCGGCACGTTATATTTTTTGACCAGCGGCAGAACCAGCTCCAGGCGTTCCTCTTCACCCGTAACCGAGTTCAGAAGCGGACGACCGTTCGCGGCTTTCAAACCGGCTTCAAGCGCGCCGGGGACAGAGCTGTCTATGCACAGCGGTGTGTCGGTTATGGCCTGAATGCGGGTGATAAGCTCGTGCATCAGGGGGGGCTCGACGAAGTTATTGTCGGCATAGCGCGGGTCTTCGGCCATCTTGTTGGTGAAAACGGCGCCCGAGTTCACGTCCAGAACCGTCGCGCCACAGGCAACCTGCTCCAGCGCGTCTTTCAACACGGTGTCGAAATTGCCAGCTTCCAATTCCGCCGCCAGTTTCTTGCGGCCGGTAGGGTTGATGCGCTCTCCGATCACGCAGAAGGGCTCGTCAAAACCGATGATTACCGTTTTTGTTTGGGATTCAATGACAGTACGGGTCATAGTTCAACTAATTCCTTAGGATTGAGAGGCAGGGACGGCAGATTTGCCGCCGTGTTCGATTGCCCAGGTGGCGTTGGTCTTGATACCGCCAAGCGGGAAGAAATGCACCGATTGGATGCCAAAATCAGGATGGCGGGCTTTATGGGCTGCGAGTTCGGTGACAAATTCGGTCGGCTCATAGGGCAGAAGCAGTTTGGTCACATCCATAGCCCGCTTTTGCA
Source organism: Pseudorhodobacter sp. (assembly GCA_041583175.1). Lineage (GTDB taxonomy): Bacteria > Pseudomonadota > Alphaproteobacteria > Rhodobacterales > Rhodobacteraceae > Pseudorhodobacter. Next base: position 2,276 of record JBFHGI010000474.1, read on the forward strand.
GCACTTTCAGCGAGGGGCCAACGCCGCAGGCAATGGCGAATTTGATCAGGGTTTGCAGCTTGGCGGGGCCAGCCACACCGATATGGATTGGCAAATCGATCCCTTCGGCAGCAAGGCGGTCGGCCCATTTGATCACGGGGCCAGCCTCAAAGCAGAACTGGGTGGCCAGCGCCATTTTAGCATCCGATCGTTCGGAAAACGCCTGTTTCCATTTCAGCGCTTCCATCACCAGCTTGTCGCCGCCGTCGCGGTCAATATCGCGGTTGCCTTCGGGGTGACCTGCGATGTGCAGACGGTCGAACCCGTCAAACAGGCCGGTTTCCATCAGCTGCATCGAATTGTCGAAATCACCATGCGGGGTGGCCACGCCGCCGCCCAA
>JBFHGI010000475.1:0-2642 GCA_041583175.1 Pseudorhodobacter sp.
CCGGCGGCGCACATGGCTGCGGCGAAATGAACCCATCGACAAAGGTGTTGTTATCCTCAACCATTTGCGTAAGCGCAGTCCCGATCACACCTTGATGGCGCAATTCCATGGTAGCAGATCGTCGATCTGGCTTTGTTTGTGGCCATTGACGATTGCTGTAAGTGTGTTTGCCAGCCATGCGTGGGGGTCGACTGCGTTCATTTTGCAGGTCTCGATTAGCGAGGCTATGATGGCCCAGTTCTCGGCTCCAGCGTCATGGCCGGCGAAGAGTGCGTTCTTTCTATTCAGGGCTATGGGGCGGATCGTGCGTTCGACGGTGTTGTTGTCGATCTCGATGCGGCCATCTGCCAGGAAACGGCCCAAGCCGTCGCGGTATTTCGCGATATAGGCCAATGCTTCACCGAGGGGCGATTTGGCGGAAGCGCGGGCGCGGTGATGGCGCAGCCAATCATCAAGGCGGGCAAGGATCGGGACGGAACGTTCTTCGCGCGCGGCCAAGCGGGCGGTATGGTTATTGCCACGGATGTCAGCCTCGATGGCGTAGAGATCGCGGATGAGTGCCACGCCTTGTTCTGCAATTGGCGCGGGACCGGTTCGGGTGATCTCGATTAGTTTACGGCGGGCGTGGGCCCAGCAATAGGCCAGTTGAATGCCGGGGCCTACCCTGTCCGGTGCGATTAGGCGGTTATATCCGGCATAGCCGTCCACCTGCAGGGTGCCACCAAAGCCCTTCAATATCCGTTCGGCATGCAATCCGCCGCGCCCAGGGGCATAGGTGAAGGCCACACCCGGAGGTGCTGTGCCGCCCCACGGTCGATCATCGCGGGCAAGTGCCCAGAAGTATCCGGCCTTAGTTTTTCGTGCTCCCGGATCGAGAACTGGCGCGCGGGTCTCATCCATGAAGAGCTTTGTGGATCGCTTCAGGTCGGCCATCAGGGCGTCGAATACCGGTCGCAACTCGAAGGCGGCACGGCCAACCCAGTCCGCAAGGGTGGACCGGTCGAGGTCAACGCCCTGACGGCTGTAGATCTGGGCTTGCCGATACAGGGGCAGATGGTCGGCATATTTGCTGACCAGAACATGCGCGACAGTCGCCTCTGTCGGCATGCCACCCGGGATCAGTCGTGCCGGGGCCGGAGCCTGCACCACGCCATCAGTGCAAGACCGGCAGGCGTATTTTGGGCGGCGGGTCACGATCACGCGGAACTGGGCAGGGACGATGTCCAGCCGTTCCGACACGTCTTCCCCGATACAATGCAGGCAACCGCCGCAGGCGCAGGTCAGACTGTCGGGTTCGATCACCTCTTCGATGCGCAGCAGGTGCTTTGGTAATGACCCACGATTGGCGGCACGCGGTTTGGCGGGGCGCTTGGCTGCGCGATCCTCAGCATCCTCTTCGGCATGGATCATGGCGATGGCCAGTTCCAGATCCTCAAGCGCCAGTTCGAACTGATCCGGATCGCTCTTCTCCGATCGCTGTCCGAAGGCGGCCTGCTTGAAGGCGGCGACCAGTTTCTCCAAACGTTCGATCCGCTCATCCTTACGAATATTACGCGCCTCCGAGGCGACCAACGTCGCCTTCAGCGCAGCAATTTCTTCAAGTAAATCAGCAGTATTTGACATGCCGCATGTGTATCAAACCATCGCGGGCAATGCCTGTGGAAACAGACACCTGAGTCATCCTGCCGCAGTCATTCCACCGCCTCGGGCGCACGCGCTTCAATGGCCCGAACCCGTCGCCAATCGAGACCGGCAAACAGGGCCTCAAACTGCGCGTGGTTCAACATCATCAGCCCGTCTTTCACGGCGGGCCATGTAAACGTATGTTCTTCAAGCCGCTTGTAGGCCATCACCAACCCAGTGCCGTCCCAATATAGCAACTTCAACCGGTCTGCCTTCTTGGCGCGGAACACAAAAACAGTCCCCGTGAATGGATCTTTGCGCAGTTCGTTCTTCACCATCGCAGCTAGGCTGTCATGGCCTTTGCGGAAATCGATCGGCTTGGTTGCCACCATGATCCGCACCCGGTTGGACGGGAAGATCACGGGCAGGCCCGCAGCGCGATCACCAACTCTGCAACCCGAGCCGCAGGCGTGGCAGCATCAAGCCGCACCGTCACGGGGCCAATGATCAGATCAATTGTGCCAGTCACTATGGGCGGCTCTGACATCTGCATCATTGCCACCGGCGATGCAAAATCCGCGCCTGCAATATCCGGCACGACCAACTTGCCCTTCCGCGCCAGCGATCGCCAAGACGACAAATGATTGGCCTTAACACCGTGCCGCCGCGCCACTTCGTTGACCGTGACACCCACCACCAGCGTCTCGGCAACTATCCGGCCCTTCGCCTCATCCGACCATCGCCGTTTTGCCGATGGAGCACTCAACAGCTCCACAAACCCAACGGCCTCCAAATTGCGCTCCAGATGGACTCCCACTGACAACTCCCATGCAAATCTCCATGGAACGCGCAATCGCAGCTTACAGATTCAGCCGGAAGGTGGGGTTGGAACAGCGCTTACTGTAAAACCTGCCACGCAAAAGGAGAAATCATGTCTGCAAGCCTAATTATCGACGCAGCCCCCTTGGGGGCGCTCATTCGCTACTCCGATGGCGCGCAAAAACCACCGGCGCGTTTCA